>NC_012781.1:15000-307500 GCF_000020605.1 Agathobacter rectalis ATCC 33656 | reverse complement strand
CATCAGGCTTTCGCCCATTGTGCAATATTCCCCACTGCTGCCTCCCGTAGGAGTTTGGGCCGTGTCTCAGTCCCAATGTGGCCGGTCACCCTCTCAGGTCGGCTATGGATCGTCGCCTTGGTGGGCCGTTACCTCACCAACTAGCTAATCCAACGCGGGTCCATCTTATACCACCGGAGTTTTTCACACTGCATCATGCGATGCTGTGCGCTTATGCGGTATTAGCAGCCGTTTCCAACTGTTATCCCCCTGTACAAGGCAGGTTACCCACGCGTTACTCACCCGTCCGCCACTCAGTCACAAAATAATCAGTCCCGAAGGAAATCAAATAAAGTGCTTCGTTCGACTTGCATGTGTTAAGCACGCCGCCAGCGTTCATCCTGAGCCAGGATCAAACTCTCATGTTAAAAAGTTGATCTCAGTCAAGTTAAACTTGGCTAATTCGTTCATTCAGATAGAATCTGAATTTACTGTTTTAAAGGTCTTCAATTTTCATTGAAGCGTTCTGATTGATTCTCAAAATCTTTCAAGGTTTCTCACTGTTCAGTTATCAATGTTCTTTGTTTTGCTCTCTTGCGACAGCTTGATCATTTTATCAAATCACTGTTCGTTTGTCAAGCACTTTTTTATTTTTTTGAACTCTGTTTTAAGTTCTCTGTCTTGCGACAGCTTGTTTATTCTATCAAAATGTTTTTCATTTGTCAAGAACTTTTTTCATAACTTATTTAATCAGCTTATTTCAAAGCAATATTTATAAAGTCATGTTTGTAAATTGTAACTCACAAGCTCTACAACTCAATGTGTCCCGCGAGTCAGCTTTGATATAATATCATCTGTGTCGCATAAAGTCAACACATTTTTTATCTTTTTATATATATTTTTTTCTCATTGTTTTTACACAACTATATATTGTATTTACATACTTATCCACATACCATTTATTGCTTATGTACTTTTCTCTTTTATGCATTATTACACCGGTTTAAGCTACAGTATATTTTCTATCAGCTTTATGACAGGATTGTTTTCATACAGATACTTAAGCATCATAGAATCATTTATATATGCTGTCATTGTCTGTCCTATTTCAGATGCGGCAAATAATGATGTCAGGGCAAGGAGCAGCCATACGATGACCATTCCCTTAATAAAACCTACTGCAAAGCCTGCAATCCGGTTCACAGTGCCAATAACAGGCACCCTTTCTATTTTTCTGATGATGTGACGGACTATGTATGCCACTATTCCCAGCAAAAAAAATACTATAAAAAATGACAAACCTGTCATAATGGCATTTGTAAGCTGTGCGGATATGGTGTCGTATGCTCCGGATTGCTGCAGCAATATGTTTGCCATATCAAAATCGCCTGTGGCTTTTTGCCCCTGTGCAGCTATTTGTTTTTCAATACCGTTTAAAATTACGGGCTCTATTCCTGTCTGTGATAATATCTGATCCCTGACATATGGGGCTGCCATGGTTGATGCAGCAAGCATTACTATCCAGGCTGCAAGCGAATATACCATGCGAAGCACACCTCTTGTGTAGCCTCTCACCACATTCCACGCAATAATACATATTACCGCAATTAACAGCCAATTCATTTCAGTCTCACCTCGTCCATTGCGCCGTCATAGATGAAGATATAGTTATTCATACCCGATTTATACATCACCTTGTACAGTTTGTTGTCAAATGTATGATAGAATTTCTTAACTCCGTGTATGGTGTATATCTCACATGCTGTGTCTCCTGTGACGCACACCTCGTTATTGCTGTCAAACTCTATACTATTGTAGGCAATAGCTGTGTCGTTTTCCATAAGCATCTTACCGTTAAAATCATAAAGCTTGATATGACTGGTGCAATTTTTATCATTGTTGGAGTATGCTACTCCTATATATTTATTATTGTAAAATACGCTGTCTATCAACTTTTCCAGCTTAATAGTCTGCTTGAGCTTTGGCTTCTGGCTTCCGTCAAATACCATAATATTCTGATCTGAAACTGCTATCATCCTGCTGTCGGAAACATATGCTATTTCAGGTATGAGCTGATTCTCATACTTGTAGGTGCCGACATTGTTGTCTATCTCATTTTGTCCTACTGATCCAAAATTGTAAAAGGATATAACGCTGTCCGTCTTTCCTCCGGAGACATCTATCATATCTACAGCCAGTTTTTTAGCATCATATGAAAGAGCTATATCAACAGGTATGTTCTTCTGTTCTCCGAAAAACTCACCACTTGCCAGCTCTTTTCCGTTTACATCATACAGCTTTACATAATAATTTTCATTCTCACTGACAAGGACTGCCACTGTGCCCTGGCTTGCTATGCAGGCTTTTATAATAGGCCACGATGTTCCTATTTCTTTTTTTACTCCCTTCTTGTCCATGATATAGAGGTCTGTTCCACCCCTGTCATAGATAGTCATAAAGCTTTCGCATGTAACTACCTGTGGCGATGACATCTCAAATGCCTGGTTCCATATACGGTTTCCGTCTGAGTCTGTATACAATACACCATCATTGCTGTACTCCACTACTGCTCCGCAGAAATCCACGAATGACACCGCACTCTTGTCCTTCTGCTCCACGCTGTTTTTGACGTCAAATGACTTGTAGGTGCGCAGCGCCATCCACAACCATACTATAAGAAATAAAGCCACGACTGCTGCCACGACTATTATTATTCTTTTTGCTATTTTTCTTCTATGCTTTCGTATTTTCTCCTCGAGCTCGTCCAAATCGGTCTCGACAGTTTTAAAGTCTGATTTCCGTGCCATAATCTTATCCTTTTGTCTACTTCCAAAATATTTGTTACTTGTCAGTATACCATTCACCGGATATTTTTTCCACAGGAATTAAATCTTCTTCTGTGGACATGGCAGGAAGTGTCTCCTTTTTGTCTATTGTGCCGCTCATTCCAGCGCCGGCTTTAAGCCCGATAAGCACTATAAGCACTGCTATCGCTGCAATCATCACTACAGATGCAAACGAACCCTTGCGCTCTTCTTTTCCTGCCTCCATGGCTTTTCTGTACCGGCCACGTTCTTTCGATATGCTGCCAAATTCCTCAGGAAACGACACATTGATCCTGTCATCTGCCGAAGCTCTTCTATGTATCCGGCTGTAGCTGCTTTTGGCCGCTGTGTCAGTGTCCTCATACCGGTTGCTGCTTTTATTATTGTCATCGGCATTACTATAACTGTCTATTTTATTATTGTTGTTTGCATTACTATAGCTGTAGGTTTTATTGCAGGTGTCAGTTTCATTATAGCTGTCAGCACTATCACAATGCTCATTCATGCGGTAATATACAAAAAAGCCTGTCTTTTTCTTCAGATGATTATTCTTTTTGATAAAGAAGTTTTCCTCCTGCTCGGTCCTGTTCAAAAGGAACATAAGCTGATGAGCGCCGCCAAAATGCTCCCTGTGTATATTTTCAAGCATGGGTGTTGGCTCAGCCGGAAAATCCTCCTGCCTGAATGCCCATCCGACGATAATCAGCTCCTCGTAGCTTTTCTTTATCTCCGCAAACACCCTGCTCCATACCTTGTTGGTCCAAAGAGGCGCATTTTTGTCAAACTCCATATCATATACTGCAATCGCCGCCTCCACAAATGTTGCATACCTGCCTCCGCTGCTCTCCGTATGCCCCATAAGTACAAAAACCTCTTTATCCTTAAAGCCCTCTGTCTTTATGCGCTTGTACGCTTTCTCCGATATGTAAACCCGGCCCTCATCCGCCGGTGTGCCAATCTGCCTGACGTTGTTCGTCACAATATCTATCATGCCAGCCTCCTTTTTCGGTCAGCATAGCACTTGCAAAATGTAAATTTATGCAAAATTGTGCGATTATAAAGGTATTTTGCAGTTAATCCCCAACGAAAAAAGGGCGCATGAACCCATGCGCCCGACTTTTCACACATATGAAGAAGTAAAATGCTTCGCACTCAACAAACTACATACCACCGGAAAGCATACAGCATGTTCCGAAGAAACAATATGAACTGCCGCAGGGTTCCATTATGTAAAATAGCAAGAATGACTAAACTCATTCCACACGCTATCCACACGAAATCCTGCGGCTGACTTCATATTTTTCTGAGGAATATACTGTATGCTGCACCGGTGAACACAGCCTCCAAGTGCGAAGCACATAAAATCCACTACTTCATATAATTCTTTACTTTGTTGTAGATGCCCTCTGCATCCAGTCCATACTTGTGGATAAGCTCCACTGCCGGTCCTGACTCGCCGAAACGGTCCTCAACACCGATACGCAGAAGCTTTGCAGGCTGCTCCTCACAGAGTACCTCTGCCACAGCACTTCCGAGTCCTCCATTGATAGAATGTTCCTCTACTGTAACTGCCTTGCCTGTCTTTGATACAGATTTAACAATCAGCTCTCTATCGATTGGCTTGATTGTATGGATATTGATAACCTCAGCATCTATGCCGTCTGCTGCGAGCATTTTTGCTGCCTCAAGTGTCTCTGATACCTCAAGTCCTGTTGCAAATATAGATACATCCTTGCCTTCCTTGAGTACAATACCCTTTCCGATTTCAAACTTGTAGTCCGGTGTGTCGTTGATTACAGGCACTGCAAGTCTGCCGAATCTAAGGTATACAGGGCCCACATGGTCATATGCAGCCTTTACTGCGGCTCTTGCCTCCACATCGTCTGATGGGTTTATTACAACCATGCCCGGGATTTCTCTCATGAGCGAAAGGTCCTCGAGGCACTGATGTGTAGCTCCGTCCTCACCTACAGAGATTCCTGCATGTGTGGCACCTATCTTGACATTGAGATGAGGATATCCGATTGAGTTTCTTACCTGGTCATAGTTTCTTCCTGCTGCAAACATGGCAAATGAGCTGATAAAAGGCACCTTGCCGCATGTAGCAAGTCCTGCTGCGATACCTGTCATATTACACTCTGCGATTCCGCAGTCCCAGTGACGCTCAGGAAACTCCTTCTGGAAGATACAGGTCTTTGTGGCACCTGCCAGGTCAGCATCAAGTACAATAAGGTCATCGTGTGCTTTTCCAAGCTCTACGAGTGCGTTTCCGTAGCTATCTCTTGTAGCGATTTTCTTTACTTCTGACATAATGCTTCACCTGCCTTTTCTAAGTCTGCCATTGCAATTTCATACTCCTCGTCATTTGGAGCCTTTCCATGCCATCCTGCGGCATTTTCCATGAAGGATACGCCCTTGCCCTTTACAGTCTTTGCGATAATGGCTGTAGGCATGCCCTTTGTCTCACGGGCTTCCTTGAAGGCTGCCCTGATCTGGTCAAAATCGTTGCCATCGATATTGATTACGTGGAAATTGAATGCCTCAAACTTCTTGTCGATTGGGTATGGTGAGCATACATCCTCAACAGAACCGTCTATCTGGAGGTTGTTGTTGTCAACGATGACTACGAGGTTGTCGAGCTTGCGGTGGCCTGCCCACATGGCTGCCTCCCAGATCTGTCCCTCCTGAATCTCGCCATCTCCTGTGAGTGTGTATACACGGTAATCCTTCTTGTCATATTTTCCTGCTGCAGCCATTCCTACTGCGACAGATACACCCTGTCCGAGAGAGCCGCTTGACATATCAATGCCAGGGATGTGCTTCATATCAGGATGTCCCTGCAGATATGAGCCTGTATGACGGAGTGTCTTTAAATCCTCCTTTGGAAAATATCCTTTCTCTGCGAGTGTAGAGTAAAGTCCCGGTGCTACGTGTCCCTTTGAGAGCACGAAACGGTCCCTGTCCTCCCATTTAGGATTGGCAGGGTCTACATTCATCTCCTCAAAATACAGATATGTAAAAATATCTGCTGATGAAAGTGATCCACCCGGATGTCCGGATTTGGCACTGTGAACTGCTGTCACAATGTCCTTGCGAATTTCATTCGCCATCTTCTCAAGTTCAAGATTGTTCATGATGTCTCCTTCTATCATTTATATCTCTGTTCTTCCCTGAAGCGCCCTAAGCAGGGTCACCTCGTCAATATATTCCAAATCGCCTCCTACGGGAACTCCGCTTGCGATTCGTGTCACTTTGATGCCGGTAGGCTTGATGAGCTTGCTGATATACATGGCCGTAGTCTCGCCCTCCAGGCTTGAATTGGTCGCTATAATGACCTCGTCTACGTCTTTTTCAAGGCGAACCATAAGCTCCTTCAGACGGATATCTGCAGGGCCTATGCCAAGCATGGGTGAAATTGCGCCACCAAGCACATGATACACTCCCTCATATTTACCGGTCTTTTCGTATGCCACAAGATCCCTCGTATTCTCAACAACCATGATGGTCTTGTGGTCTCTTGCCGCATCCTTGCAGATGGGGCATAGCTCGTCATCTGTGAGTGTATAGCAGCATTTGCAGTATCTGACATGCTCCTTCGCATCGATTATGGCGTCAGAGAGCGATTTTGCCTGCTCCTTTGGCATATTTATGATATGAAATGCCAGTCTCTGCGCTGTCTTGGCTCCGATTCCCGGAAGCTGTGACAGCTCCTCTATTAATTTTGATATCTCACTGCTGTAAAAATCCATTAAAACAGACCGCCACCCAGGCCACCGGTAATTTTGGACATAGATGCCTGTGACTGCTCATCAATCTGGCGAAGCGCCTCATTGGTTGCTGCCATGATGAGATCCTCGAGCATCTCGATATCGTCAGGATCCACTACCTCCTCAGATAATTTGACCTTTGTGATTTCCTTTTTTCCAGAAACAGTGACTTCGACTGCTCCGCCGCCTGCCTTTGCTGTAACCTCAGCATCCTCAAGCTGCTTCTGAGCCTCCTCCATCTGACGCTGCATCTTCTGCGCCTGTTTCATAAGATTGTTCATGTTTCCCGGCATTCCTCCAGGGAATCCACCTCTTCTTGCCATTCTGGCGTCCTCCTTGTTTTTGATGGGCTAATCCCAGCCCTGTTTATAACTTAGTTTTCTTCCTCTATATCAAAATTTATCATATCTGTCAAGTCCACAACCGCTTCCTTTGCGCTGACTGCGGAATTATTTTTCTTGACCGTCACCTCGACTTTTTTGCCTATACGCTTTTCTATAAGCGAAGCCAGCGTATCCATACAGCCTGCACGGTTTTCAGAGAGATACTCATACGCATTCTCATCATCAAACATTAAAATCAGGTCAGATGAATTGCCCAGCGATGTCACAGCCTTGTTCAGATAAACCTTTGATGTTGCTCCCATCTCCGAAAGTATGGATTTCCAGTGCTTCATGAGCTCTGAGATATCCTGTGGTATTGCTTTGGGAAGCTCCTTTTTCACTATAGGCTCGCTTGCTGCGGCCTGCTGCATATCCTGTGTCTGCGCAGCCTGTGCCGCTATAGGTATACCCTTTTCAAGCTTTTTCTCTATGCTGTTTATGCGGTCAAGCACCGAATCATAGCTCTTTTCCATCTGCGGCCTGCACAGCTTTATTATGGCTATCTCGACCATAATACGCTTTTGCGATGCAAACTTTACCTGGCTGGACAACTCGGAAAATACCCTGATATACCTGATGAGTGTCTCAGGCTTTACAAGCGCTGCCTCTTCCTTAAGTGCCTCAAGATTGTCCTTGGAGATGTCGAGCACCTCCTCCATATCGTCTGAGCTCTGCAAAAGCAAAAGATTCCTCATATACCAGGTGAAATCATTGACAAGCTGCGACAGCTCCCTGCCCTCATCTATGAGCTCGCCCAGTATGCGGATGGCGCCTGTCACATCCTCGTCGAGTATGCGCCTTAAGAGCCTTGAAAACACCTCTGTGTCCACCGCTCCAAGCACCTCGAGCACATTTTCATAGGTGAGCTTCTCTCCCAGATGGAAAGCAATGCACTGGTCAAGGAGACTTAACGCATCTCTCATGGAGCCGTCTCCTGCCTTGGCCACGTACCTTATGGCGCGCTCCTCAACCTCCACATGCTCCTGTTCCATCAAATCGCTGAGTCTAGATGCAATCGTATCTATGGAAATCCTGTGAAAATCATAGCGCTGGCATCTGGACAGGATAGTAATCGGTATCTTGTGTGCCTCGGTGGTCGCCAGTATAAATATAACGTAGCTCGGCGGCTCCTCGAGTGTTTTTAAAAGTGCATTGAAGGCTCCTGCCGAAAGCATGTGAACCTCGTCGATGATATAGACCTTGTACCTGCCCTCTGTCGGGCGGTATGTGACCTCCTCACGAATCTGTCTGATATTGTCCACGCCGTTGTTTGACGCTGCATCTATCTCTATGACATTCATGGATGAGCCCTCAGTGATTGCCCTGCACGACGGACATTCGCCGCACGGGCTTCCGTCTACAGGGTGCTCACAGTTGACTGCCTTTGCAAATATCTTGGCCACAGTGGTCTTTCCCGTACCTCTCGTACCGCAAAATAAATAGGCATGCCCTATTCTGTCAGCTTTTATCTGGTTTTTCAGTGTTGTTACAATGTGTTCCTGTCCCTTTACGTCCTCGAACTCCTGTGGACGGAACTTACGGTATAGGGCCTGATAAGACACGCCTTTTCACCTTCCTTATATCTAATATTGCTGCTTAATCTCCGAAGCAGATGCCGGTGCGCTTTGCTTCCTTGATCATCTGGCTCTTTGGATCTACAGTCTTAAGCTTTCCTGCTACGTCGGCAAGCGGAACCCTCTTTGTCTGTCCGTTTACCATGGCTATCATGCAGCCGTAATCCTCATCCATGATGGCCTTTGCTGCTGCTGAGCCAAGACGTGTACAAAGCACTCTGTCGTAAGGACATGGGCTGCCGCCTCGCTGTGTATGTCCCGGAACTGCCACTCTGACCTCAAGACCGAGTCTTTCGCTGATGCGGTCTGCAACCTCGTATGATACTGACGGGTATTTGCTCTTTGCAAGCTTCTTCCTGTATTCCTTTTTGGAAAGGGCTGCATCCTCCTTGGAGATGGCTCCCTCTGCTACTGCAAGAATGGTAAAGCCCTTGCCCTCCTTTGTTCTCTTGTGGATGGCATCTACGACCTTGTCAATATCGTATGGTATCTCAGGAAGCAGAATGATGTCTGCACCGCCCGCAACACCTGCGTACAGTGTGAGCCAGCCTACCTTGTGGCCCATAACCTCAACGATAAATACACGGTTGTGGGATGCTGCTGTGGTGTGGATGCAGTCGATTGCATCTGTAGCTATATTGATCGCGCTCTGGAAGCCAAAGGTCACATCTGTGCCGTAGATATCATTGTCGATTGTCTTTGGCAGATGAATGATATTAAGTCCCTCTTCCCTGAGAAGATTGGCTGTCTTTTGTGTGCCGTTTCCGCCCAGAATAACGAGACAGTCAAGACCAAGCTTCTTGTATGTGTTTTTCATGGCTGCAACCTTGTCCAGTCCGTTCTCATCCGGCACTCTCATAAGCTTAAAAGGCTGTCTTGATGAGCCGAGTATTGTGCCGCCCTTTGTCAGGATGCCCGAAAAATCCTTTGATGTGAGTATTCTGTAGTTCTCATATATGAGTCCCTTGTACCCGTTCTCAAAGCCGTAAATCTCAAGCTCGTCGATATTGTGTGCCAGCGCCTTTACCACACCTCTCATGGCTGCGTTAAGTGCCTGGCAGTCTCCTCCGCTGGTAAGCATTCCAATTTTCTTCATTGCTGCTTCCTCCTTATGCATTATTATGATTGTCTTTTATTATGCTAATCCCTGTACTCCTTATCCTTCTCCTCCTCGCGGAGCCTATCCTCCTCATTCATGAGCTTTCTGAAAATACGCTCAAAAATAAACTCATAGGTGAGTGCTGCGCCGACAGGAAGTATGAAAATGAGTGGAATAATAATCCATGCAAGTATAAGTGATACCACAAGTATCACTATGACCAATAATGTCCACGGCAGGTTGGCGATAAGAATGAGTATTGTATTCTTAAGGGTTATCTTTGTGACCTGCTCAAATCGTGAAATATACGCTGATGTGTATATGGCCCAGGCTGCGGCAATAAGTGCCATTATGATGAACACGATGGAGAAGGTTCCCCACTGATTGCCTGTCTTAAGACCTGACCACGTAATATAAATATCTCCCAAAAGCACGATAAGTATTATAAGCTGTACCAGCCATGCCTTGGTGGCCTGCTTGAAATTTACCTTAAACGCATGCCAGTAGCCTCTCCACACATAGCCCTCATCGTGATGGATGACACGGCGCGATGTATCGTAAAGTGCTGTGGATGCCGCTCCTATTGTAAAAACAGGTATGCATGATATGATCCAGCAAAAGCTCAAAATAACCATATCTACCAGTTTGTTTAATGCTCTGAAAAATTTGTTGTCTATGTTGAAAATGCCCATAATGCCCTCCTATATCCTGTGGTGCTCTCTGTTTTGTTCTCTCTTTTTCTCATAGCGTTCTTCACGCTGCCTCTTCCTCTCCTCAGGTGTGAGGCGTTCCTTTTTCCTGCCGATATAGATATTCCACTTAAGATATGCCTCCTGGGCATTTCTTGACTTGTAGATGATATTTTTCTCCTCACCTACTATATCTGTGATGCTGTACCAGCCTTTATCGTACATGAACTCTGACTGCTTATCATCGAAGTCCTTGGTTCCCAGCACAAATTTGTGTATTGCATGCTGCTGTCCCATGTAATCCTGTCCTCCTTGTTGTAATTTTATTTTATAGCCACCTTGTCCAGTACATAGTCAACTGCCTGCCTAAGGTGCTTATCATTCTTATACTGCTCAGTTTCCTTAAGCTTTAGAGCTTCTTCTCTGGTGAACATATCACGCAGTACCACCCGGTGATGCTCTACCGGTATATATGACACCTTGTCCTCAAACACAGGCTTAAGCACATAGTACGGCACCGCCTTTTCTCTCTTAGATGCCGCAAGCGATACTATGTTGTCAACCACGCATACGCCAAGGGTTTCACTATATATAATCTGTTTCTTTTGAAACATGCTTTTACCTCCGTATTTACATACACATCTATAATATCACAGACAGCGTTCTTTTTCAAAAACATTTTATCTGGCATTTATTTTTTTATCTTTCTGGTCATAGAAATATGGTCAGACGCATGTATACTTATCCTATATTGGCCTACAACTGTACATTTGTGGTGCGACATTCACATGTAACATACGCTTTCATAATTTCTTAGCCTAGTGGGAGTAAATGTCGCCGCAAATGAACATAAAAAATTCAGCCAAAAAATTTGGAGGATATATGAAGAAAGCAGCCGTTTTTAACGATTTGTCCGGCTTTGGAAAATGCTCTCTGACCGCCGCAATTCCAGTACTGTCCGCGCAGGGCGTACAGTGCTGTCCCATGGCATCAGCAGTGCTGACAAACCAGACAGGATATGAATATCATAAATGCACAGACCTGACAGCCATGATTAAGGACTACATCGACAACTGGCAGAAAAATAATGCCCATTTTGACGGCATTTACAGCGGTTTCATGACAGGCTCAAAGCAGATTGAGCTTTTTATGGATTTTTTGGATGTATTTTATGAGAAAAACACGATGCTGCTCGTGGACCCTGTGATGGGCGATGACGGCAGAACCTACGGCATATACTCTGCCGCTCTTTTGGATGGCATGAAGGCTCTTTCCAGGAAGGCCGATGTCATCACACCAAATCTGACCGAGGCATGCCTTTTGGCAGACTATGATATTGAAAAGGTATACAGCGACACGAGAAAGGATGTGCTCCTGCCGATTGCAGCAGAGATAAGTGAGAAGCTGCGATGTCTGTCCGGCAAAAATCAGGATGTAATCATCACCGGTATCAAATGCAGGGATGATAAGTCGCCCTTTATCTACAATCTCGTGACTACCGCAAACGGTACTACAACCCACAGATCACACTTTTTCGACGTGAGCTTTTCCGGCACCGGCGATCTGTTTGCATCTGTTATATGCGGAAGCAGGCTGAACGGATTTTCCACAGAGGAGGCCGCTGAGCGCGCCGGAAAATTCCTGTATGACAGCATCGCAGATACCATGAATGATGACACCGCACCGAATGACGGAGTGAATTTCGAGAAGTTTTTGCGGGAGCTGATGTGATGTTTATGTGATTCTTATCACCCTTTGCAGAAAATTTTTCGAATTGTCAGTTGACCTCTTAAGTTAGGCTTAACACAAAACAAAGGAGAACATATTTTTATGAACTCACAGGTTAAAAAACTCACATTTACTGCCCTCATGGCAGCCATGATTACTATTTTTACAGCATATATATGCCACATTCCGGTTGGACAGAATGGCGGATATATTCATTTTGGCGATAGCCTTATCTATATCGCAGCGTGCCTCCTTCCATGGCCGTATGCAATGACAGCCGCAGCTATCGGCGGTGGCATGGCAGATTTGCTGACCGCACCTATCTGGGCGCCTGCAACAATCATCATAAAGGCACTCATATCCATCCCGTTTACCAACAAATCAGATAAAATTGTGACCGTGAGAAATGTAGTATCGACAATCATAGCTTTCGCAATTTCCGCAACCGGCTATGCCATTGCAGAGGCATTTATCACATATGGTTTCACAAAGCAGGCCTTCACCGGTCTCATCGCAATAATTCCGGTTTCTGTTCCGGGAAGCTGTATACAAAGCGGCGGAAGTGCTATAATATTTGTTATTCTTGGACTGGTGCTCGATAAAATCGGATTCAAGAGAAGATTTTTCACATTGGAGGAGACTAAATAATGGCTGATATAATCTATACATACAAAAACGAGGTTTATGCAAATATCACAAATAAATGTGACTGCGCTTGTACATTCTGTATACGCTCTCAGAAGGACGCTATAGGCGATGCGACAACGCTCTGGCACAAAGTTGATCCGACATACGACGAAATAATCGCCGCAATTGATGCTTTTGATTTTACAGGATATGAGGAATTCGTCTTCTGCGGCTACGGTGAACCAACCTGCGCGCTGGATATCCTTGAGAAAACAGCTAAATATGTGAAGGAAAAGTATAAGCTTCCTATCCGCGTAAACACTAACGGACTAGGAAATCTCTATCACGGAAGAGATATCGTGCCGGAGCTTGCTGAGTATATTGATTCGGTTTCCATCAGCTTGAATGCTGCAAATGCCGAGGAATACAATAAGGTCACAAGACCAACCTTTGACAATGCTTATGAGGCTATGCTGGATTTTGCTGAGGAATGCAACCGCATGATCAAGCATACACAGCTTTCTATCGTGGATGTGCTCCCTGAGGAGGATATAAAAACCTGTCAGCAGATTGCTGATGAGAGGGGTATTCATCTGAAGATACGTCATTTTTCGAATTAAGAATAGAGTATAAAAAATACCCAGTTTCCATTATAAAATATAGTTATAACGGAAACTGGGTATTTATAGGTGATAACATATTATCACTGCACTATAGATACTCCCCAAGCATTTCACTAACACAATCTCTTATATTCAGTGCGGTTTTCCTTGCCATTGTCATATTTAATCCAATTTTTTTGGCAACCGCGAGAATATCATCCAGTTCCGGATTTACACCATTTCCATTTACCGTGGTAGCATGCTCTCCACCGATTGAATTACTGTAGGTGAGGTCATACGCCGGTGACAATTTCCAGCTACATTCATCTTCATCATACAGATAAGTAAAATTCTTCGAATGGTCATCCCTGTTATGCGCATACACATTAAAGCACATAAGTCTATACAATTTTTCACACTCTTCCATAGATTTGGTAAGCTGGAGTGTAAGCTGCATCAGAATATCATAATCGAGATTTGGTATTCTGTGAGATGTTTCTAAAAGTCCCTCAAACGGATCTATCTTTGGTATAAAAACTTTTTTCTCCAAAGGCAGTGGAAAAGGGCTTATGGAAAATCCATTTGCCAGCCAGTTACTGTCATACTCAAACGCAGCCAGACGATTTTGGTACAAAGCAATCGTTCCGACGAGTCTTTCATGATAAAAGACTTCCAGCTTATTTAGTCTGTTCATTAATTACCTCCTCGATAGACGCAAAAGGCACATTATTAAACAAGTCTTCAAGTTCGTTCTCCACATCAAGAGCTATAGCAATTTTGGTCAAAGATTGCAGGGATATCTCGCCGCTCTGCTCAAATCGCTTAAGTGAACCAAGACTTACACCTGACCTTGCAGCTAATTGCTTTTGAGTGATTTTCTTTCTTTTGCGCAAGCGTACTATTTTTTGTGCAATGTCGTTATTTATTTCTGTCCATGTTTTTTGATATAAGTTAATCATGCTAATATATTATCCCTTTTTGGCATTTTTATCAAGATATAACTAATATATTATCCCTAAATATTCATAACTCCAAAACCCAAAAATGTAAAGGTAAATAGTAACCCGAGAATCCAAAAACAAAGGAAAAGTTTATGGTATTTAAAGAATCAATTGAATTATATGCAAAAAGACACCGCAGGGGTGTCTTATTCGCTATCATAATATACTTTATTAATCTTTGAAAAGATCAGTTGAGTAATATCTGTCTCCGCTGTCAGGAAGAAGTGCTACTACTGTCTTGCCCTTGAACTCCGGTCTCTTGGCTACCTCGATTGCTGCATAGAGAGCTGCTCCTGAAGAAATACCTACAAGTACACCCTCCTCTTTTGCGATAATCTTTCCGTACTCAAATGATGCCTCATTTGATACAGGGATAATCTCATCATATACCTCTGTATTTAATGTGTTTGGTACGAAGCCTGCTCCGATTCCCTGAATCTTGTGTGCTCCGGCTTTTCCTGTTGAAAGCACTGCTGATGTCTCAGGCTCTACAGCGACAATCTTTACATCAGGGTTCTTGCTCTTTAAGTACTCACCTGTTCCTGTGATTGTTCCGCCTGTTCCGACTCCGGCTACGAATGCATCTACCTGTCCGTCTGTATCGTTCCAGATCTCAGGACCTGTTGTCTTTCTGTGTGCCTCCGGGTTTGCAGGGTTCTCAAACTGCTCCGGAATGAAGCTATCAGGAATCTGCTCATGAAGCTCCTCTGCCTTGGCGATGGCTCCCTTCATACCCTTTGTACCGTCTGAAAGCACGAGCTCTGCGCCATATGCCTTGATGATGTTTCTTCTCTCGATGGACATTGTCTCAGGAAGAACGATGATAATCTTATATCCCTTTGCTGCTGCGATTGCTGCAAGTCCGATTCCTGTATTTCCTGATGTTGGCTCGATAATTGTTGAGCCCGGCTTGAGCTTTCCGTCTCTCTCTGCCTGCTCGATCATCTCTTTTGCGATTCTATCCTTTACTGATCCTGCCGGGTTGAAGTACTCAAGCTTTGCAAGAAGTCTTGCCTCAAGTCCGTATGCCTTCTCTACGTGTGTAAGCTCTACGAGCGGTGTATTTCCAATAAGTCCTAATGTTCCCTGATAAATGTTTGACATGTTTGTGTCCTCCTTGATGTCATTGTAATGTTAATGCTTTGTTTTAATCTCCTATATTCATACTGTATTTGTATGAATTAATTGTTGATATAAATATACCCCATGAATTCCTATCTGTCAACAGGAATTTATGGGGTTTTTAATATTTTATTTTTATGCCCTGTTATAATATTCTCTTAGATAATGAGCTTATTGAGTAAAAAGAAAGTCACCTAATGCGGTGCTAATCTTCATAATGAAATTTACAGGAATATATTATGAGATTTTGGTTACTATCAAAGTTATATGTAAGTCTGTGTTCGTCCGTTATCCGTCTGCTACATACTTTCCTATACTTCAACGGTTCAGGCTTACCGATTCCTTCTAATAGTCCATCACGATCTATACTCTTTATAAGCTCGTTAATCCGCTTTACGATCTTTTTATCTTCCTTCTGCCAGTCTGTGTACTGCTGCCATGCAGTCGGAGTAAATACAACATTCATTATTCGTATGCTCCTAACTCATCCACTGTCTTTGTAATAAAACCACCTGCTTCGGCTTCAGCCATAGATTTATCCAGCATAGCAAGGTATTCAGCATTTCTCTTGGCTTTCATAATCTCATTGTATTCAGATTCCGACATCATCACTATGTTTTCATTCTTTGGTCTTGATACAATCAATGTTTCTCCTCTGAAAACCTTATCACATAACGATTTAAAATTTTCTCTTACATCCATGCTCTTTACTGCTAACATATTTAACACCTCATTTCCGTACAAAAAATCGTATGTTTTTTAGTACTTTTATTTTATGCTATTATTATTCACTTGTCAACAGATCTTATGCAGAAAAATATTAAACGTATAGTTTTATCTCAGGCAAACAGATCATCCATCGTAACAACCGACTGCAGCTCCTGCGAATACGAGTTTTCCACTACACCATAGGTTGTAATAAGTGTTGGGTATATCGCATACTTTGTACCGGAAACCACTCTCAGATCACTTATTTTATTCCTAATGCTCCTGTCCACTTTCTCCGTTATGGTATATTCTGACTGCGAATATTTCATCTCGCACAAATTAATCACCTGATCTTTTCTGGCAATCAGCATATCAATCTGTGAGCCGAAAATGCCATTATCAGGATCTGATTTGCAGTACCACGAATTTATCTCTGTCAGCACGCCAGAAATACCCAATTTAAACTTAATCTGATCCACATGCTCCATGCACACTCTTTCAAACGCCAGCCCCAGCCACGTATTCACTGCGGGCGTATTAATCTGGTTCGTCCAAAAATGCTCATCTGTCGGTTCTGATTTCAAAAATTTGAAATAAAACAATGTAAAGCAATCCATCAACTGGTATATCGCATTTTTCTTTTTCATCCCAAATGCATTGTACTTGCGAATAAATCCACAGCTTTCAAGCTCTTCGAGCTTCGTTGTCAGATCTCCCGAATTAGGTATTTTGGTCGATGTAATGATTTCTTCCCTTGTCATTCCAACCTTTTTAGTCCCAAGAGCTTCTATTATTTTTACATAGTTCTCCGGTTTTTTGAATACAGAAGCATATAAATACTTAAATTCATCGCGCAGGGGCGCATCCTTTTCAAACAATATACTATCAATATTCTGTGAAAGGCTTAATCCCTTTTTCAAAAATCCCCAATAGTAAGGTACTCCGCCAAAAATCATATAATACTGCAATATCTGATTTCTATTTAATGCCAGCCCGGCAGCTTTTACATACGCTTCACACTCCCTGAGGCAGAATGTACGCAGATGTATCTGCTCTGTCAATCTGTTATACAATCCACCTTTGTTGTGTACGACCTTTGAGAGCATCCATGATGTGGCTGACGCGCACACTATAAGGACTATATCTTTTCTTGCAGAAGCAAATCCATTCCAGAAATTCTCCAAAGCAACCATAAGATCACTCTTTTGTGTGTCCATCCACGACAGCTCATCAATAAATATTATTTTCTTCTTTTCACTCGACAATCTTATGACATCCTTTAATGCTTCAAATGCCTCAAGCCAGTTTTGGGGCTGCTTTTTCACTTCATACCCTGCATCTTTTAGAGATGACGTAAACGCATATATCTGCTCCTTCATTCCTCCCTCTGACAGACCGGCATGCTGAAATGTAAATCTATAGCCAAAGGCCTCACGTATCAGAAAGGTCTTTCCCTCTCTCATTCGCCCGTATACTGCCACAAAATGTGAGCTATCATCATTTTGTATATCATGCAATAAATGTAATTCTTTTTCTCTACCTACAAGCATCCTGCACCTACACCCAAAATATATTATATTGCTATACTTTTCTTAATCTCTGTTTTTTATACACTTTAAGTAAAGTATAACGGTATTTGTGGCAAAAAACAAGTCAAAATGCAAATATACTCTTCTTAATCTCGTTAAAAATAACAGATTAAGAAGAGTATACGTTGTTTCATTTTAATATTTATTTGTAATAACACATTAAGCTCATGATTCCAAATGGTCTAAAATCATATTGTTAGAATAGTTACGTTTAATTAAAAACAAAAGTGCAAATTTTACACTGTCCAGCTTGACAAAGTGCAATTTTTGCACTACTCTATATTTAGAGGTGCAAACATGGGAGAATTAAAATCTTTACGAATTGAGAGAAAATTAACACAAAATCAAGCTGCGGATATACTCGGAGTTTCTTTGCGTTCATACAAATCTTATGAAAATGATGAAAAAAAGGCAGATAGCATAAAGTACAAATATATGATTGAAAAAATATCTGAAATTAATCCTATTGATGAAGAAAATGGTATAGTAGATATTGATTATATAAAAAGAAAATGCTCAGATGTATTTGATAAATATAATGTTAATTTCTGTTATCTGTTTGGCTCATACTCAAAAGGAAAGGCAAAACCAACCAGCGATGTTGATCTTTTAATTTCGACAGATGCGACCGGACTAAAATTCTATGGATTAGTGGAGGATATAAGAACTGCACTTCACAAAAAAGTTGATGTACTTGATATAAATCAATTGAAAGATAATTTTGAGCTGACACAGGAAATACTAAAAGATGGAATAAAAATATATGGATAATGTTAAGAATGATGCTTATTATATTAAAAGGTTGAAACAGGATTTAGAATTTGTTGTTACACATATGAAAAATGTTGATATTGAAGAACTTAATGCAAATGAAGTCCTTCTTGATTCCATGTTATTTCGTATGATTCAAATATCTGAGAATGCAAAAAAATTGTCAGATGAATATAAACTCCACAGAGGAAACGT
Source organism: Agathobacter rectalis ATCC 33656 (assembly GCF_000020605.1). NCBI lineage: Bacteria > Bacillati > Bacillota > Clostridia > Lachnospirales > Lachnospiraceae > Agathobacter > Agathobacter rectalis. The sequence goes on along the minus strand of NC_012781.1, from coordinate 288,841 downwards.
TCCATGGAATGCAATCTATGGATTGAGAAATCGTATAGTCCACGATTATGGAAATGTAGATTTGAACGTGGTTTTTGAAACACTCAAGCCTGATATTCCGGAATTACTTGAAATAATATAATTACATACGCCGATGATTACCTTGCTCGAAAGGAGGCTGAATAATTGTGAAAACCTGGAACGACTATAAGGAACATGTAAGAACTGTTGATCCTGAAATTGTAAAAGACATTGATGAGGTTGAAAATATATCCTCAATCGTAAGTGCCATGGTGGAGCAGCGTACTTCTCTCGGACTTAGCCAGAGAGAGCTTGCTGCAATGCGTGGTATTCCACAATCATCCGTAGCTCGAATCGAATCCTGCAAAACAACACCAAATCTCGGAACACTGCTTAATATTTTTCAGCATCTCGGTTTACAGCTTACAGTAAGACCTACAAAACCTACTATTTGAAATCAATGAAACTCCCATACTTACATGCATCATCAACGTACTAATTTAATAGAGCAGACGGCATTTTAGTTATGCGGTCTGCTATATTATAATATATTCGCGACTATTCAAAAGTCCTGCTAATTTACCATCATCTTTTCAATTGTTCCACCGCACAGTACGTGCCCATCCTGATAGAATACCGCTGCCTGCCCCGGTGTCATGGCGCGCTGCGGCTCGTCAAATACGCATTTTATCATGCCGTTTTCCATAGGGGTAAGTGTACAGTCAGCTCCCCTGTGAGAGTAGCGTACCTTTCCTATGCTGCGGGTGTCCGGTGTGATGTGCTCCTGTGCCATATAGTTTATATCGCTGATATAACAGGTGTCTGAGAAAAGTGACTCATTTGTGCTGATTACGACCTCATTTGTTGCCGGACGCAGCTCCTTCACGAATAAAGGTGTTGCGGCTGTAATTCCAAGCCCCTTGCGCTGTCCGATAGTATAGTGGATGAGGCCCTTATGACGGCCGAGAATATTGCCCGATTCATCCACGAAGTTTCCCGGCTCATAGGTTTTGCCTGTCTCATTCTCGATGAATGAGGCATAGTCATGATCCGGCACGAAGCATATGTCCTGACTGTCGCTCTTGTGCGCTACCGGCAGTCCGGCTTCCTCTGCGATACGGCGGATTTGTGGCTTTTCATACTCTCCAACAGGCATCAGCGTGCGACGAAGCTGCTCCTGTGTCAGATTGTAAAGCGCATATGTCTGGTCCTTTTCCGCTGTGACTGAGTTGGCTATGGTGTATCTACCGTTTGGAAGCTGTGCTATGCGGGCATAATGGCCTGTTGCTATATAGTCTGCTCCTATCTCAAGCGAGCGGTGAAGCAGCGACTCCCATTTCACATAACGGTTGCAGGCGATACACGGATTTGGCGTGTATGCGCGCTCGTATTCGGACACGAAATAGTCTATGACGTATTTCTTGAAATCAGCCTTGAAGTTCATCACATAATATGGAATATCAAGCACTGCTGCCACTCGTCTGGCGTCCTCCACTGCGGATAGCCCACAGCAGCCGCCCTCCTGTGACTGTTTAAATACGTCCTCGTCCTGCCATATCTGCATTGTGACTCCGATGACATCGTATCCCTGTTCCTTTAATAAATATGCCGCTACTGACGAATCCACTCCGCCCGACATTCCTACTACAACCTTCTTTTTCATTAATAGTCTTCCTCAGGCGCCTCTTCCTTCTCGCTGATATCATTTACAGGCTTCTCAAGTCCCTCGATCTTGATGCCGTTTTTCTCTGCGTAATCCCAGAGTGCTGCATGGATTGCCTCCTCTGCGAGAAGTGAGCAGTGTACCTTTACAGGTGGAAGTCCGTCAAGTGCCTCCATAACTGCCTTGTTTGTAACCTCAAGCGCCTCCTGGATTGTCTTGCCCTTTACGAGCTCTGTTGCCATACTGCTTGTTGCAACTGCTGCGCCGCATCCGAAGGTCTTGAATTTTGCCTCCTGAATAATGCCGTTGTCATCTATATCCAGATACATTCTCATGATGTCTCCGCACTTTGCGTTTCCTACTGTGCCGACACCACTTGGATTCTCCATCTCTCCTACGTTTCTTGGATGGTTAAAATGGTCCATTACCTTTTCACTGTATGCCATGTCCTTAGTTCCTCCTAATTTTCATGTATATATTAATGTTGTGATAGTCACTATAATTTTGACCTGATCATTTATGCCTCTGCTTTGCCGTTTTTCTTTACGAAATCCTCGTATAACGGTGACATGCTTCTGAGCCTTGCTATGATTTCCTTTAACTTGTCCACTGTATAGTCGATATCCTCAAGAGTGGTCTTCTCTGATAATGTAAGACGCAGTGAGCCGTGTGCTATCTCATGTGGCAGTCCTATTGCAAGGAGCACATGTGATGGGTCGAGTGAGCCTGATGTGCAGGCTGAACCTGAGCTGCCGCATATGCCTGCCTGGTCAAGCAGGATAAGCATTGACTCTCCCTCGATAAATCTGAAGCAGAAGTTTGCATTGTTTGGCAGTCTGTCTGTTCTGTGTCCATTTAAGCGTGTATATGGAATCTCGCTTGTCACTCTCTCGATGAGGTGGTCTCTGAGCTTTGTCTCATATGCGCTGCGCTCTGCCATGTTAGCCTTTGCAAGCTCTACTGCCTTGCCGAGTCCTACGATACCCGGCACATTGTGTGTTCCCGCACGTCTCTGGCGCTCCTGTGCTCCGCCGTGGATAAATGAGCGGATTTTTACGCCCTTTCTGATATACATCACGCCGATGCCCTTTGGCCCGTTGAGCTTGTGACCGCTGGCGCTGAGCATGTCGATATGCATATCATCTACATTAATCGGAATGTGTCCGAATGCCTGAACTGCATCTGTGTGGAACAAAATGCCATGCTCCTTTGCTATCTCTCCGATCTCCTTAAGCGGCTGGATAGTTCCAATCTCGTTGTTTGCCGCCATAACTGAGATAAGGATTGTGTCAGGTCTGATGGCTGCCTTAAGCTCATCAAGCTTGATTTTTCCGTCCTCATCAACACCCACATATGTCACCTCAAAGCCATGCTTCTCAAGCCACTGTGCTGTGTGAAGAATTGCATGATGCTCGATGGCTGATGTGATGATGTGCTTTCCTTTTGCAGCATATGCCTCTGCTGTGGCCTTTAATGCCCAGTTGTCGGACTCGCTGCCGCCGCCTGTGAAATATATTTCATCCTTCTTGGCTCCGATAAGGTCTGCGACCTCTCCTCTGGCATGATCCACTGCTCTTTCTGCCTCATCTGCAAAGCTGTATATAGCTGATGGATTGCCGTAATGCTCTGTAAAGTAAGGAAGCATTGCATCCACAACCTCCGGATATACCTGTGTGGTTGCCGCATTATCCAAATAAATTAATCTGCTCATCTATGATAACCTTCTTTCTTTATATGACATAATTTCCATTCTTCTCGTTCTGCCAGTCTACCAGATCCTGCAAGGTGATATTGTCAACCACACCTGAGATTGCATCATTGATCTTCTTGTACACAATAGATGTGACGCACTGCTGCTGTCTGTCACAGACTATCTCGTCATCCTCTATACATGCTACCGGCGCAAGGCTGCCCTCAGTCTGTCTGAGAATCATGCCGACTGTGTAGTTCTGCGGTTCCATCTTCAGCATGTATCCACCCTGGGCGCCTCTGACACTTCTGACGTAGCCCGCCTTGTTTAAAATGGATATAATCTGTTCAAGATATTTATCTGAAATATCCTGTCTCTTCGCTACATCCTTCAGGCTGATGGGTGAACCAGTGTTGTTCTCTGCAAGATCCATCATGAGGCGAAGAGCATAACGTCCTTTTGTTGAAATTTTCATTTATAGCACCTCTGTTTCATTTCCTACTGCTTTACTATACATTCAGAAATCGCCTTTGTCAAGCCGAAAAACAGAAATCATTTCATTTGTCAGGCTTAATTCCTCTAGGGATGTAGGTATTTCTTCTCTTGACACCCATTTTGCCATCGAAAGTTCCTGCATGTCAACCTCAATCTCATCTGTTCCGTCAACTTCACAGAAATATCCCGCTAGTATATTGTCGGTAAAGCCCCACGGCTGCGATTTGTAGTATCTGATGTTTTTCACACGCAGTCCTGTTTCCTCCATGACCTCACGGCGCACGGTCTCCTCAAGTGACTCACCTATCTCGTTAAAGCCTGCCACAAGTGCGTACTTTTTATACTCTCTGCCATTGTATTTTGTCAAAAGCAGCTTATCTCCATTTGTAACTCCCACTATCACTGCCGGATTGATGCGCGGGTAAACCATGTTGCCACAGACCGGACATCTGAGCATGCGCTCCACGTCGTCCTCTACCAGCCTGTTGGCGCATCTGCCGCAGAAATGGTTCTTATCATACCAGCCATCCAGATGAAATCCCGTTATCGCGGCAAGCACGTACTCCTTCGGTGCCGCGCTGCGCATATAGTGCCGGTTTATGAATTTGCCACCTGTTACTTCCAGTATATGCATTTTGTCAGCATGTGACAGTGCCACCCTGAAAAATGCAGTATCGTCAAGTGTAAACAGATACTGATATTTAGCATCGGGACATTCTGCTTTTATATCCTCATATCTTGGAAAGCTTATCTGATGAATATCCTGATTGGATTCGTCAGCAGACATGTCCGATGCCTGCTGCACAAGAAGCTGTCCCCTGCTAAAAAAAAGGACCCTGCTGTCCGGGTCCGGCTGTATGTTTTTGTATGTTATGTCCCACGTATGTGGTGCAATGTCTTGAATCATTGTATGCCTCGATTTTCCTTATTTCCGCTGATTAACTATGTTATCAGACGGTGTTTATACGCGCGTATAAACCCGTGCCACTACAACCGAAAATTCGCCTTTTTTTATACGCTAAAAATCCGAGCGCCTCGCTTCGAACCATCACAACAGACGTTACCTCCACAGTTAACTCCCTCCAGGCTGCCTCGCGTCACATGGAAGCTTCTACTTAGTGCTGCTGTGTTCCCACCCTGACACGGTTCATAGATTTCCATTGCGCAAGACCCAGACGTCAACGCCACTTATGGAGGGCAGCTCCACCGCTTAAGCCCTCTACGAAGCATCACCCCAACTATAGCGGATTGTTGGTTCAAGGTACCGCTACCACCCCGGCTGCTCGGAGTCTTAAGTATACGCTATAATGCAGGGTTTTGTCAAGATTTATTGCAACTTCTTGTGGTATGAGTACGGCACGCAAGCCCCAGGTACCGGACGCGCATACGTACTCTTGCCGTGGCTACGCTACGCTGTTAAGATTCTGTACGGATTATGCATGATGGTTTTCTATGCTTGACGAAACCGGCTTTTATGCGCCGTCCGTGGCGCATAACGCCTTGCCCAGCCGTCCATGGCTGGGCATTTCTGGCTTTCCGGCATAATCCTACAGATTCTAAACATCTTCGCTATGCGCCCCTGCAAGAGTACGTATGCGCGTCCTGTACCCGGGGCTTACGTGCCTTACGTTGTAGTTTTAACGACAAATGGCTTATACTCTGTTTTTTGACCATTTTTTTCAACTACAATAACCAAGTCCTTATACCTGACCGCCTCATTCGAATCCGGGCTAATGTCTAAGGAGTATGATAAATATTCTTTCTTTGCCACTTCATATGTCTCTGAATAATCTGATATCGAATATTGAGTGGTTACATCCTTTAAGCTGAATGTCCATTTCAATTTTTTATCATAGCTTTTGACTTCTTTATATGTGTCTTTCTCCACATTGTACAAAAACTTCACAGAATCATCTGATTTGTAAAATCTTACGTATCTGCCATCTGATGATGCTTCAACGAAAACACACGGATAACCTTGTATCTGTGTCATATCTATTGGTCTGAAATCACAAAATCCCACTAGCTTTTCTTTTTTTAGATTATAAACCCATATTCCAATATAATCATACATTATCACCTTATCCTGATCATAATAGATTATACTTGGCATGGTCGCCTCAAGCTGTACCTCCTCTTTCCCTATTTCCGCTGCCGAAACAGTACATGTAGAATTTCGTTTTATGCCAATTCCAACAACTGCTGTTATACTTATTATTAAAGAAAAACACGCAGCAAATACTACTATTTTACGAATTGTCTTTTTTTTATTTTTGATAACATTTTTTTGATGAGCTTCTATAATATATTGTTCGTCTATGTTTTCCATTACATCAAATATCTTCTCTGCATTCATAAATCAACGCCCCTTTCAACAAGGTAATCATGTAATTTTTTTCTTATCCTCTTTAATGTAACTGAAACATTGTTTTCAGTCATGCCATATCTCTTTGCTATGTCCCTGACGCTGTCAGAATACCAGTAACGACACACAAAAATTTGTCTTTTCTCAGCCGGTATTTCCTTAAGAAAAGAATTAATGTTCTCTAACAGGAACCTGGCATTGCCCTCATCTTCAATATTTTTCGAATCAGTGATTATCTCAGATAATTCATCCAATATTAACGTGAAGCTTCCATTTGTGCGCTTCTTAGCTCTGTTTTTCTTATACAAATTGAATGACATATTTCTGACTATCTTTCCAAGATAAGTCGATAACATTTTAGGTTTGTTTGGCGGAATAGAATTCCATGTATTCAGATATGCATCATTCACACATTCCTCTGCATCCTCAATGTTTCCCAAAATATTCATCGCAATTGATAAACAATATACATTATATTTTTCTGTTGTTGCAGCAATTGCCTGTTCATCACGCTTCCAAAACAATTCAACTATTGCGCTATCATCCATGCTCACTTCCTCCTTTCACTTATATACACAATTTCTTATTCCATTTCTGACACCTGTAGATATTTTTTTCATAAGAAAATGTATATAACGTATATTATGTAGAAGCAAGTTCCATCCATATAGCCGTCTTTACTGCCCTTGAAGCTTGCGCTTCTTTCGCAGCTCTTTGAAAAAGGTAGAAAGCATGGTGCTGCATTCGTCACCACAGATGCCTATATCTGTCTGCACCTGATGATTAAACTGCTGCATCTGCAGTAGATTGATGATTGAGCCTGCACAGCCTGCTTTCGGATTCATGGCACCTATTACCACCCTGGGAATGCGTGCCTGTACTATTGCTCCGGCACACATCTGACAGGGCTCAAGGGTGACATACATGGTGCATTCCTCAAGACGCCAATCTCCGGTCTTTTTGCTGGCTTTACGGATGGCAGAAAGCTCAGCGTGAGCGAGTGGATTTTTGTCGGTATTTCTGCGGTTGTAACCGCGTGCGATGATTTTGTCACCGGCTACAATTACGCAGCCTATCGGCACCTCATCAAGTGCATATGCTTTTTTTGCCTGTTTTATTGCCTGTTTCATATATTTTTCATCTTGTGTCATATTTGTCTGCTCCATGTGTTATAATCTATTATAATACAATAACTATTCAGAACCACTGAGAACAAGAAAAGCTGATGCGTCATGCTCGCATGTAAGCAGCAGTTTTTCTTGTTCTCAAGGTGGCTCGAATAGAGCCACCCCACACATATGAGCAAAATTAACTGCGTAGCAGTGACAAAGCACGAGTATCGTGCGCTTTTGCGAATGTGCGTGAGGTGGTTTTGAATAATTACATGATACACCAAATGTGAAAGAAGGAAAATATGTTTTTTCAATATGAGACCCCACGCCTGCTTCTTAAGGTATTACGCGCTGATTGTGCCCCGCAGGTTTTGGATTTTTACAATAGGGATAAAGAGCTTTTCGAAATGTATGAAATAGACCGTGTGCCGGACTTTTATACTGTGAAGCACCTGCAGAAGGTGCTCAGATATGAATACAATATGGCTGTCAAATCACAGCTTTTCAGATTTTATGTTTTTCAGAAAGAAAATCCGTGCCGGATTATCGGCACTGTGTGCATACATAATATCGCTCCGGCTTTCTACGGAAGCTGTGAAATTGGCTATAAATTTTCCAGTGAGTTTCACCACATGGGGTATGCCACTGAGGCAGTCGGCTTCTGCACCAAGCTTGCCTTTAATGAGCTTCGCATGCACAAGGTGACAGCGGTTGTCCACCCGGGGAATGTGCCTTCTATGAAGCTTCTTAATGGGCTTGGCTTCGTGCAGGAGGGGCTATTGCATGATTATCTTATACTACATGGGAAGTGGTGTAATCACTATATTTACGGGCTTGTTAATAAATAAGCCCATTTATAATTTAACATAACAATTGGCGCAGGAAACAATTTCTGCGCCAATTTATCATACTTTTTAAAAATCTATACTATTTTTTATATTTTTCAAAATTATATTTTTATTCTTCTCATGCAAATATGTTGGATTAAGCTTTCCTTTTTGATATTTCAGGTATGTTCCTGCTGTTTTATCCACAAGCAGCTTTGTAAAAAATCGCTCCCAACTGAAATATTCCTGACTTTCTATATAATTCTCAGGTTTGTCTATAATATCCTTAATCTCTTTGTCTTCAAGCAACTCAGAACTGAGTATAATCCACTCAAATGATTCCGGCAGATATAACTTTATATTGCCTTTTTCCACAGACATTTTATATAATGCATCCATTTCCGGGCCAATTGCTGCACCGTCAGCTATTACACAAATACTCTCTGTTTCAGCTTTTAGTTGTTCTAGCATAGCAAATATTTTTGTTTTTCCACCAGCGCTTTCACACACTATATTTTTTTCTTTCGATATTGCCTTGAAATACTCATATCCAGAATTTGTATCTTCAACAATTATTTTGTCAGGTTTACATGAAAGATCCTGATTTAAAGGATAAATATGATACATCTCCTGATATATTTGTTTTGTGTTCTGATACTTTCCTGAAGAATACAGTCCATATATTTCTTCAACACTATATGGCAGATTGTACAGATTTTCTCTTGTTATTATCACAAAATAATTATCTGACGCCTTTACAAGTTCAGCAAACTCTTGCTGTCTTATAAACTGATTTTCTTCATCAATAAAAATGATATTTCCTGATAAATTTTTGAGCAGCATCTGCCACAGGTTTCCCTCAAGAACTGTGCACGGGGCATCACATTCGATTTCAATTCCGCTTGCATTACCCAGATTTGCAAATTGTCTGATCATATTTATGAGTGTTGTTTTCCCTGTAGCACTGTCCCCTTTTATTATCGTGATATTTCTTTTTATTTCAAATTCATAATGAAGTCTATTGTTTTTCACAACAATTTTATGCTTACCCTTCATACCTTCTCCTATACATATTTACCTGCAACACTGATGAATTCAGCCATACTGTGAACCATCTCTCCCGTATTCAGTATCTTTGCCTCAAAATCTTTGCCAAAATCCATTATATGATGCAGATTAATTGTCAAATTCTTTTTGCCCGCAATTCTCAATATCCACTTTGCGCAGTTATCACCACACGCTGAAGCGTTAAAAATTTTTCCGCTATCATCAAAAGCCATCAGCATAAGGGTTTTCACTCCACCGGACAATTCCTTTGTGGATATCGGTCCCAGTATCGGGCTTTGTACCAGATGTGGTCCAATGACGTCTGATTTATCTATATCTTTTATCATTTTGACAGACAGCTCATCCGTTATCCATTCATCTTCATATGTGTTATCAAAATACACCGGAGGATGGTAAATTGCATTTTCCATATCCCCTAAATATATATTTAACATTGAAATCCTCCATCCCATCTGTTAGGATTCTAAAGTATACGCTATGATACGATTTATTGTCAAGTTTCTAAGCATTTACACTGCTCTCACCACAGCAGTGATCAGTTCTGTAAACTGCTTTGCCACGCGGTCTGCGGTTTCCTGCACTTCCTTGTGGTTGAGCTTTTTGTCGGATAGTCCTGCTGCCAGGTTGGTGATACATGAGATTCCGCAGACCTCAAGCCCCATATGACGCGCTGCAAGTGCCTCACAGGCTGTGCTCATTCCGACGGCATCTCCTCCGAGGATTTTACACATCCTGACCTCGGCCGGAGTCTCATACTGCGGGCCTGTGAGCTGTACGTAGACTCCTTCTCTCAGCTTTATGCCCAGCTTATCTGCCTTTTCTTTTACGATTTCCCTCATTCTGCGGCTGTATACCTCGCTCATATCCGGAAAACGCTCGCCCAGCTCATCAATATTGGCTCCGATCAGTGGACTTGGTATGGCTGTCGCGATATGGTCCGAAATCAGCATAAAGTCTCCCGGATTAAAATCAGTATTGAGACCACCTGCCGCATTTGTGAGTATCAGCTTTTTTGCGCCCATCATTCCCATGAGGCGTGTCGGTAGCACAACGTCTGTTATCGGATACCCCTCATAATAATGGACTCTGCCCTGCATGATGACAACAGGCACACTATCCACATATCCAAATACAAACCTGCCTTTGTGTCCGGGAACTGTGGATGTTGGAAAGCCCTTGATATCCTTGTAATCTATGGTTGTCTCTATCTTAATCTGCTCTGCATAGTCTCCAAGTCCCGAGCCCAAAACTATGGCTGTCTCCGGTACAAAATCTGTTTTTTCACGCACACTTGCAAGGCATGTGGTAAGTTTTTCATATATACTGTTCATTTTTTTCTCCATATATTTTCTGTTAAAGTTTAAAAAATTCCTGAGATATTACCCCTTAAAGCTCTTCAAGAATAGAATGTCCGATGGTACCCTCCGGCATTTTTACGCCGAAGTTGTCAGTAATTGTGGCTCCAATTACCGCAAAGGTGGCTTCCTCCTCAATTGCACCGCCGCCCTTCATGCTCTTTGAATACGCGATAAACGGCACATACTCGCGTGTGTGGTCCGTTCCCTTGTAGGTAGGGTCGTTTCCGTGGTCTGCGGTCAGTATGAGCAGATCATCATCCCTTAGCTTTTCCATTAAAATGCCCAGATTTTTGTCGAATTTCTCAATTTCCTCTCCGTAGCCTGTCACATTTCTGCGGTGTCCCCACAGTGCATCGAAATCGACCAGATTCACAAAGCACAGCCCGGTAAAATCTTTCTCACAAATATCAATGGTCTGCTCCATTCCATGAACCGAGCTCTTTGAGCGGAATGCCTCTGTAATGCCCTCTCCGCAGAAAATATCATTGATTTTGCCGACTGAAATGACATCCAGTCCACTGTCCTTTAATGCATTTAATGCAGTAAGACCTGTAGGCTTAAGCGCATAGTCGTGCCTGTTTGAGGTTCGCACGAACTCACCCTTTTTCTTTCCCACATATGGCCTTGCAATGACGCGCCCTACTCTCCACTCGTCCTTGAGTGTTATTTTTCTGGCTATCTCACAGCAGCGGTAGAGATTCTGTAAATCAAAGGTCTCCTCATTACCGCAAATCTGAAGCACCGAATCCGCTGACGTGTATACAATCATCGAACCGTTCTTTATCTCTTCCTCTCCGAGCTCCTCGATTATCTCAGTGCCGCTGGCGCTCTTGTTGCCTATGACCTTTTTTCCGCACTGCTTCTCAAGCTCAGCGATGAGCTCCGGTGGAAATCCGTGCTCTGTGAAGGTCTTAAAGGGCTTTTCGGTTTTTATGCCCATCATCTCCCAGTGGCCTGTCATCGTGTCCTTGCCATTGCTTGCCTCTGCCAACCGCGTAAATCTGCCGATTGGCTCAGCAGCCGGCTGCATCTGACCGCCACAGTGCAGATTGAGCATTCCAAGCCTTGTAAGATTTGGGATGTCGAGAGTCTGCATCCTCTCAAGTATATGTCCAAAGGTGTCTACATCTGTGTCTCCAAACCTTTCCGAGTCCGGCATCGCGCCGATTCCCAGAGAATCCAGGACTATCACAAAAATTCTGTTGTATTTCTTCATAGTGTCATACCTCCATTTTCCGGTCCGTAAATTTGCACAGCGGGGAGCTGTTAAATCTCCATAAGTCTCACGGCACTATACCAGCTGTCTGAAAATCCGCTCCTTCACGGCATCATCCGCAAATGCCACGTCCAGTGCATTTTTCATCATAAGCGGCAGCTCCTCATCGCGTATGCCATATGTTTTTTCTATGAACTCAAGCTCTTTAGATAAAGTTGTGTTGCTTACGGTGCGGTTGTCTGTGTTTATTGTGACCTTTAATCCCGCATCCAAAAACTCCCTGATGGGATATTCATCTGCAGATGCCACCGCCTTTGTCTGTAGATTGCTTATTGGACAAAGCTCGATGCCTATGCCCTTTGCCGAAAGCTGCCTTTCCAGATCATCGTGACCTCTCATGGCTATTCCATGGCCTATCCTGGCTGCGCCGGCCTCCACTGCATCTATAATATTCTGTGCATTTCCACACTCTCCCGCATGGATTGTAAAAGGCAGCCCGAGCTGCTTTGCATATTTGAAAAGCTCCATGAAGCCGGACATAGGATAAGGCACCTCAGCACCTGCGAGGTCTGCCGCGCACACACCCGCGCCTAAAAATTCCCTTGCGGTGTGCAGCATGCGTCTGTTTTGTTCCTCGCCGTGATGCCTCATGGCGCACACAATAAGCCCATATTCTATGCCAAAATCCTTTTTACCTCTCTCAAGTCCCTTAAGTGCAGCCTCTATCACGCGCTCACAGCTCATGCGCTCATTCTCTGAAAGCAGCGGTGCAAAACGGATTTCCGCGTATACGACGTTTTCCCGGTGCATGCCCTTAAGCACATCATAGGCGGCTCCCTCAAGCCCCTTTTCATCCTGGATGCACTGCCCCGGCAAGTCAAATTTCTCCAGATACTGTGCAAGACTTGTGCAGTCATCCGACACGCTAAGCTCTGCCTCCTGCACTGTCCTGCCAAGCCTTTTCTCGACAAATTCACGGCTTAATGAGCCATCCAGATGGCAGTGAAGCTCTATTTTCGGCAGCTTTATTATATTGTCTCTTATATTCTCTTCTCTCTCCATATTTCCCCCATTTCCGGTTTCCCACTTCCTGTTGAGGCGGCTAATGTTCACACGACCATATAATCAACAACTATTACAGACCATTATGCAGCCCCTTAAAGGTACAGCTACAGGTCGCTCTACTCAAGGTTCGCAGGTCCGAACCCCTGCGGGAGCATATCCTCAAGCGTAAAAATCCTATAATTTTCCCTGTCAATCGCCAGTATTATTTTAAAGGTCTTCGGATTACAAAACTCCATCATAACCTGGCGGCATACTCCGCATGGCGCTGTATAACCTGTCGGTTTTTGGTTCTTTCCGCCCACGATACATATTGCCTCAAAATCCCGCACACCTTCACTCACTGCCTTGAAAAATGCTGTCCTTTCCGCACAATTTGTCGGTGTGTAGGCTGCATTTTCTATATTGCAGCCGGTGTAGACTGCCTGATTTTTTGCTAAAAGAGCCGCACCGACATTGAAGCCTGAGTACGGCGCATATGAAAAATCAAGCTGTGCAATGGCTGTATCAATCAGTTTTTCAATTGTTTTTTTATCCATATATAATTCCCCGGTTATTTATTGTATACGAAAATTCATTCCATAGCCTTAATAAGCTTCACCACACGGCTTGTCCCAAGCCTGTCAGCGCCAAGCTCAAGAAATCTTTCTGCATCATCTAATGAAGAAATGCCTCCGGCAGCCTTCATCTTCACACCCTCTCCGATATGCACTGAAAACAGCTTTATATCATCAAAGGTCGCACCTGCCGTGCCAAAGCCTGTAGATGTCTTGATGTAATCAGCCCCTGCGCTCGTTGTGATATCGCACATCCTGATTTTCTCATCATCTGTGAGAAAGCAGGTCTCGATGATGACTTTAAGCACCTTATCCTTGCATATGGACTTGAGCTTCTTTATTTCATCCTCTATCAGCTCATACCTTTTATCCTTGAGCCAGCCGATATTGATGACCATATCTATCTCCTTCGCTCCGTTTGCAAGGGCATCCTCTGTCTCAAAGGCTTTCACCGCAGTGGTCGAATATCCGTTAGGGAAGCCTATCACTGTACAGACCTTTACCCTTTCACCCAGATACTTTGACGCCTGACTTACATAGCTCGGCGGTATGCAGACCGATGCTGTGTGATATTTTATCGCATCATCGCATATCTGCCTGATTTCGTCCCATGTAGCCTGTGGGGATAAAAGTGTATGGTCAACGTGTTTTAAAATTTCATTTATATCCAATGTCTGTTCTCCGTTTCTGTGTTTTATGTCTGACTTATTCTCCGGCGCAATCCTCACTAATGAGATTTCGCACTGCCGAAACCGCCACCTGAACCGCCATGTCAGTATCGCGTACCACAGGATTCTCAAGCCCGAGCTTTTCCCTCTCCTGATTTGCGACCACAAGGAAGCATGAACCTGCCCTGACTCCAAGCTTTGCCGCAACGACAAAAAGCGCGGCTGACTCCATCTCTGACGCAAGACAGCCAAGCATCCTCCATGCATTCCATTTATTGATAAGCTCGTAGCCTGCCGGCATTTTTTCGGGCTCGTGCTGTCCGTAAAATGCATCCTTGCACTGCACCACGCCTGTGTGATGCGTAAAGTTTTTCTGCTTTGCTGCCGCAACAAGCGCGTTTGTGACATCTAAATCTGCCACAGCCGGAAACTCTATCGGCGCATACTCCTTTGATGTGCCCTCCATGCGGATGGCGCCTGTCGCAATCACGATGTCACCGCTTTTCACATCTGTCTGCATGCCTCCGCAGGTTCCGATCCTCACGAAGGTATCTGCACCGCATCTGTACAGCTCCTCCATCGCTATAGATGCGGATGGTCCGCCAATGCCTGTCGATGTCACACTGACCTTCACTCCATCCAATGTGCCGGTGTATGTGATAAACTCCCTGTTGTCAGCTATCAAGACCGGATTGTCAAGGTACTGAGCTATTTTAACACATCTCTTCGGGTCTCCCGGCATGATAACATACCTGCCGACCTCTCCCTTTGCGACCTGGATATGATACTGTCTGTCAGGATCCTTTGAATAATTTTTCATGTAATGCCACCTCCCACAGTTTTCTTTTGTTAGCTTTAATTATACACAATTTCTGTGGTTTTGTGCAGAGGAAAGGACATTTTCTTACAATCTATAAAAACTACAGCGGGCAGAACCAGTATCCGAACACTCCGCTATCGACATCCGCTGCATTTGCCGGGGCGGCCGGCTCAAATTCCGTGAAGCCGAATATCCCTGCCATCATGCGCTCCTGCGGCTCGCTCACGCCCGGCACTCCGAGATATTGCCTGCCATCTGTATCCGTTTTGATGACGAGATGCTTATAGTTTGCGTAACCGTGTGTAAGAAAGCTGTTGTTGACTATGTACCAGTTTTTGGCCGGAAGCGTGCGAAGCTCTGATATGTCTATGCGCCGGATTTTGTCCTGACTGTCATCAACATTTTGACTATGAACCTCTTTCTGACAGCCCGGTTCAGGCTTAGGAGTCGATACAGGGTTTCTCTTATTTGATAACTCTGCTTGTACCTTGAGTGGTTTTCCTATTACTGCTTCCGTGTTATCCGTCCAGCAACTTGCCAGAAATTTTTCATCTGCATTTTCCAGTTCTATTTTTACACCGAGCACCTGCAAAAATGTCTTTCCACTGTCCTTTACGTTTTCGGTATCTACATTATATATCTCTCGCGCTTCACCGTTTTTTACCGTAAGCTCTCCTGCCTCTATGGATTCTTCCGCTTCATATACCAGATACACTTTTCCTTTTCCAGAGTATTTTCCGAGATTTTTTATCTGTACGAGAAATGCACTTTTTTCTCCGTTTATTTCTACTTTTATAAAGCCTGCATTATTTCCTTTTATTCTGCCATCATATAAATACAGGTATGTAACGAATCTCTTCATGCTTATTTACCCGCCTGCGCGTTTTGTACTATTCTATGAGTGGAGCAGTGATATTATGTGTATTATTAATTTATACTTGATTTATAGCTATTCGAGCCATCTTGTGAAAATAAAATAGGAATTATTCTTATTTTCCTCTTGACAATTATAGTACTATCATGTATATTGATATCAGTAACAATTCCTGATTTCATTAAAAAGGAGATTCATATGATTAAGTATAGTCGTCAAAGAGAGTCGATAGTCAACTTTCTGGCGAGCCGGACCGATCATCCGACTGCTGAAACTATCTATCAGAATATCAAAAAAGAATTTCCAAACATCAGTCTTGGAACTGTTTACAGAAACCTTTCCTTGCTTGAGGAAATTGGTGAGATCATCAAGATTTCGACCGGAGTCGGTCCTGACCATTACGATTACAACACAGCGCCTCATTATCACTTTATATGCAGAGGCTGCGGACGCGTGATGGATATCGATTTGGACTTCGCCGATGAGCTGATGACACAGGTGCAGGAATCCACTGATTTAGCCATTGAGAGCTGCTCAGTTTCGTTTACGGGACTTTGCCCGGATTGCAAGAATGAGCTTTCCTAGAGCCTGACAATTTTTACAACAATTAAACATTTATTTACTATCTTTAAAAGGAGGAACATTATTATGGCAAAATGGGTTTGTACAGTTTGTGGATACGTTTATGAGGGAGAGAATCCACCGGCAGAGTGTCCGGTATGCCACGTTGGCGCAGATAAATTCAAGAAGGTTGAGGGAGATTTAACACTTGCTGCAGAGCATGAGTTTGGAGTATACGCTTCAACTGTTAAGAACAATCCTGAAATCTCTGATGAAGATAAGAAATACATCTTCGAGCAGTTAAAGGCTAACTTCGAGGGCGAGTGCTCTGAGGTAGGTATGTATCTTTGCATGGCTCGTGTAGCTCATCGTGAGGGATATCCTGAGATTGGTCTCTACTGGGAGAAGGCAGCTTACGAAGAGGCTGAGCATGCAGCTAAGTTTGCAGAGATGCTCGGTGAGGACCTTGAGCCTAACATGAAGGCTACTACAAAGGACAACCTCGCTTGGAGAGTTGACTGTGAGTTCGGTGCTACAGCAGGAAAGACTGACCTTGCTAAATGTGCTAAGAAGAATAACCTCGATGCAATCCATGATACAGTTCATGAGATGGCTCGTGACGAGGCTAGACACGGAAGAGCCCTTAAGGGACTTCTTGACAGATATTTTGGTTAATTACAAAATAGATAAATATTATTTGAAAATGCAACTCAAAAACCAGTTCGTAAAAATGTCATTTTACGAACTGGTTTTATTTTGGTCATGTTCTGCAAACTTGAAGTTATCAGTCTGTTTCATCTTTTTTATAACTTTTATTGGATCTCCCAGCCGTGATAGTGGGTGCCATCGTAGCTGAAAGTAAATCTGTAATTTGTCAAATGTATATCCTTCAAAAACGCTTTGGAATCTCAATTCACAGCAGCAATGTTGAATCAGTCCTGCTCCTATTCCATGTGTGACTGCATTTCCCACTTCCTCAAGCACGGTGAGTTTTGGTGGCTCATTCAGTTCCCTGTAGTGCTGTCTTTTTGCTCTTTTTGCCTCTTTCTTCTCTTCTTTTCTCTTTGTCCTGCTCAGCTTTCTGCTGAGTGCTCATATCTGATTCCGAGTTCTTTATTTCTGCCATATTTAATCCTGAAACTTCTTTCTTAAAGATACCGCACTTTATATTACACTCTCGCTGTTGATTTTGAACCGCTCAAATAACACTCACAAAAGTCCCGCCTCACTCGTAAAAAGTAATGCAGGACTTTTCCTATAACATTTATCTTGGCCATCTCTTCTCTACCGGTAGTAGTTCTTTAAACTTCTGATGAGGTTCACTCTGATACCAGTATGCCACACTTGAAAGATCGTCTTGTCGCTCAAACAATCCATTATGACTAACCCCTATTTGCTGTACCGTTACTTTCAGATTTTCCTCAAAAAATACAGGATCAGGGATATGCCATCTGTAAAATCCACGCATTGGCGGACAATCATCATTATGATATTGATTCCAAACAAGTGAATCATGTCTGGAATAAAATGGATATCCCAAATATGGGGTAGAATAATTCTGTTCTACAATTCTGCCATTTTCATTTGATGCGAAACTCCAGGAACCTCCGAAATAGTCTTCCATTCCTGTTCCACATATTGTTGGATATTTTTCATCTCCATCAATGTAGAATTTAACTTCACCCTCTCCCCACCAGTACCTCTGCAAAGCTGAAAGTCCCAGATAAGTACCTACATAATGGCCACTTCCTTTTACATTATCAAGAATAACATAATCTTTTCCAATTTCAGTGATTGCCTGCCTTCTCCACTGAGCATGAAAATAAGAAGTGTCTTCTGGAAGCGAATCATACAGGCAGTAATCAATCTGATAAAAAAAGGCCGGTATTGGATTTTTATGCTGATTCTCAATAGTAATGCGAGCATGTTTATGAAATGGCATTGCAAAATAAGAATTAAGTCCTCGTGATGGAACAACAGTTATAATAGCAGAATTCACAATACATTCCTGGCCAAATCCACAACAGAAGAAATCACCCAATGGCACTTCTACCGACGGATTCTCTTCTCCATCCCAGTACATTCGCATAATCAGATCCCTCAGTACAAAACAGTCACCTTCCGAGGTCTTACTGTCAACAGTTATCCATATATGCTGGATCACACCTGGCCCCTCAATATCTGCCAAAACTTCTTCCTGTCCCGGTTGAATATTATTCAAACACGGGCTTCCCTTACGTGAAGGTCCAAGCGGGCTGGCTGCCATCCCGCCTTTTCCTTTTTCTCCTGTCCTGTTCTCAGCATTAATTGCTCTGCTTTTCCCATGTGTCAGATAGGGCATCTTTGAGATATCTCCCGGAAATATCATTTCATATCCTCCTAATATCATTCTATTTATCAACCTTTAGTTGCTCCCATTGTCATACCTGCAGTAACCCATTTATTAAGTGCAAAATAAATAATAAGTGGTGGAAGTATAGATATAACGATAGCTGCAAATGTTAAACCCCAGTCTACATTACCAAATGCTCCCACATAATCCTTCAATCCCATTGCAACTGTTTTTGCATTACTGTCACTGATAAATGTATTTGCAAAAATAAAATCATTCCATATAAGAATACTATACATGGATGCAATTGTAATTATTGTATTTCGTGCCAATGGAAACACAATTTTTATAAATGTAACACCTGGATTACATCCATCTACAATAGCCGCCTCAACCAGCTCATCCGGAACAAAATCATAGAAACTTACAAACATCATCACAGCCAGAGGAAGAGCAAATCCAACCTGTGGTAAAATCAGTGAAAAACTTGTATTCAAGATTCCCATTTTACTATAGAAAATAAACAGTGGAATCAATGTAATCTGTACTGGCACCATGATTCCGAACGTAAAAAATTTATAAATTTGTTTTTTTCCACGTATTCTGAATTTTGACAATGCATAGCCTACTGTCGAACTGAGAAAAATAATCAGAATCAGTGAGATTCCCGTTACTTTTAAACTATTCCACATATAAATGCCTATTTTTCCATCTGAAAATACCTTTATAAAGTTTTCAAATGTCACCACTTTCGGCAAAGCAAACGGCGTTGTAGACAATTCTATCGTCGGCTTAACACTTGCCATAAAAAGCCATATTATAGGATAAACCTGAATAAGCAGAAAGGCAAGAATAACTATCGCAAATACAATTTTTCCAATTTTCTTTTTCATGATTCTTTACACTCCTTCCGCTCTGAAAATATTTTACGAAGTATAAATACCACCAACATACTTTCAATAATGATAAACACTGCCAGAGCACTACCATAACCATATTGGTTATTGGAAAATGCTTTCTTATACATGTATGTAGAGAGCAGCTCGCTTGCATTTCCCGGTCCTCCACTTGTAAGAAGAAATGGAATATCAAATCCTCTCAGCGCACCTGTCAAACACATAGTAAGAGTCAGAAGAATAATATCCTTAATCAATGGAAGTTTTATTTTTAACAGAATTTGGAAATCTGTTGCACCATCGACTTTTGCTGCTTCGTATACAGATGGATCAAGCGAAATTAACGCTGCATAAAAAATAACCATATACATTCCTGTAAATCTCCAGCCTTCTGGCACTGACACTGCCATAAGTGCAGTGTGAATATTTGCCAGCCAGGAAGTAACCATTCCTTCCATTCCTATAGCCTGAAAAAACTGATTTATCAGCCCCATAGGTTCTGTTGCATACATACTTCTGAACAGCTGTGCGATAGCTACAGTTGTGATAATACAAGGAACATAGTATAAAGTCTTAACAAATGTCACATGTTTTTTCATAAAAGTCAGTAATACAGCAAAAACAAGTCCGATTCCAAGCTGCATAACTACCACAATAAGAAGATAAATCAGATTGTTTAAAAATGATTTATAAAATGTTGGATCATGAAACATTGTAACATAATTTTGCAGACCTGCAAAAGTTTTATCACCAATTCCGTTCCATTCCATAAAGCTTAACCTAATAGACTCTTCAATTGGATAAAAAACTGACAAAATATAAAATAACAGTCCAGGTAATAAAAATATAAAAAACCATTTTCTGTTCTTAATTACGCCCATATTGCCCTCCATGGTTTTAAATACAGGATGTCTGGGAGAGTCTTCTCCCAGACATCAAACATCCTTAGTTTTTCGCGTTGGTTGCAATAGAATCATCTATCAGTTTGCAGAAATCATCAACTGACATATCCCCGGATGCAAGAAGCAATAAATTATCCTGCATAGTTGTATTAGTATCTGCATCCAGATATGTATCCCATGGTTTCAGGAACTGCGCACCTGTTTTATCCATATCATCACGAATTCTAAGATACAGATCTGAGAATTCTACATCTGACGGAAGTTCTGTTTTGATTGGTGACATCTGCTGTTTTGCTGCATATTTTTCACCATAGTTATCCAGTACGTAAAGTATAAAGTCTTTGGTTTTTGCATCAAATGTTTTTGCATTGAATGCCATTCCGATTCCAGAGTTTACGCAAAATTCACTTGCATCTGTTTTTCCGTTTTCGATAGTTGGAAGATAGAAATAATCTATTTTTCCAGCTTTATAAGCGTCCTGCATAGCTGCAATCTCCCAATCACCAATGTAGTACATTGCGGATTTTCCATCCAGGAACATCGACTGTGCAGTTGCATAATCCGTTGCTGCAAATCCATCATTAAAATACTGTCCAATATTCTTCATGAATGTTGCTGCCTCTTTACCTTCATCTCCGGCCATTTTTTCTTTTCCATCACGAAGATTGATAATATAATCGTTACCAGATTCTCTAAACGGCATCATTGCCAGATATCTCTGTACCGGCCATCTGTCAACACCATCTACTGAAATTGGTGTTACTCCATTTTCCTTCAACGTTTTACATACATCCAGCCACTCATCCATAGTTTTCGGTACTGATAAACCATATTTGTCAAAAATTTCCTTATTATACCAGGTCATTTCAACATGATATTCCAATGGAAGTGTATACATGGATCCGTCTGTAAATTCCTGATATTTCAGAGCAGTCGGATAAAAACTATCATATTTACCATTATCCTTCAGGAATTTTTTTACATCTACAAGCATTCCTGCATCAACCAGTTCCTGGCAATACGGATCTGCGTCAATATCAATGATATCCGGCATATTTCCACCTGCAATCAATGTTTTCAGTTTCTGCAAATATGATGGTCTATCAGCTGTAGTTTCAAATTCAATCTTCCATTTTCCACCCATCTTCTCACTGTATTCATCTGCGATTTCATGCATTACCTGATCAATCGCTCCGTCAACCGGTCTTGACGTAAACCATTTTACGGTAGTAACGTCCCCGCTGTCTTTACTTTTCTTTTCTGCATCAGCAGACGTCCCACATCCTGTTAATAAGCTACCAGCCATACACAATGCCAACATAGCACTAATTATCTTTTTCCTCATATTACTCGCTCCTTTTTTCTTTATATTGAATTAATTTTACATCGCCTTGTACTACATAAATACCTGCATAACCATCTTTATGATTATACATCCTGGTCGAAAGAACAATTTCATCATTAATATACACTACGCAGATATCTTTTTCTTTTATGATGTGAACTCGATATTCTTCCGCTTTTGGCAGTTTTCTTGCAGTTTCTATCTGATAAGGAACATCTCCCTTTATCTGCCACTGATATCTTCCCTGTTCTCCTCTTGGCCACATATCCCATGCAACTAATTGATTTTTAGGGTTCATACGTAAGAAATAACCCGTTTCGAGTTCTTTATCCACATGTAACGCAATTCCAAATTCATGGTATCTCTCAGGCTTTATTACCATATCCAACGCAAAAGTATCACCTTCTAAAGGATATAAAAGAGCCCCCAGCGTATCACTTTCAACGCTGACTCCATCCTGCGCCTGTACCATCTTGCAGTTATATAAAGTTTCTTTTTTCAATTCAATCTCTTTCGAAAAATAATCCAGCACTTCCGGAATAGCTTTAATTCTAAGTTCTCCGTTTTTCGAATTCTGAATTATTTCATGAAAATTCATTGTTCCGCCCCATTCCCATGGACCAAAATCAGTATTTCCATATTTGCTCGCTATCCATCCGAAAGCAAATCGTCTTTTGCCATCAGAAGCAGTCTTGATTGCATAATCAGCTCTTGTATCAAAAACATCATCATCAGGTATTTCCCATGGGCCATTCCAGTTTTTCGAAATACGATAATGTGTTGTAAACTGATCTGAAAATGTTGAAAATACCAGATACCAATATTCGCCCATTTTAAACAGTTCAGGACATTCCATCGTAATATACATTTTAGGATCATAAAAAGGTTTCTCATAAGTCCAGTTTATTAAATCTTCGGACTTACACAATGCAATGCATCCACCCCTGAGATCTCCTCTGTTCGTCACTCTTGACGCCAACAGCATATAATAGCATTGGTCTTCGTCATTCCAAAAAACAAAAGGGTCTCTCCAGTCAAACTCTTCATACTGTTTTCCATCTGAGACAAACAAAAAATCTTTTACTGTCTCCAAATTTTCCAGATTTTTCCCTGTGGCCTGCATTACAGATTGAATTGTTTTACCGCGAAGTTTAAAATCCTCATTATAAGCGGTATAAAAAACATGATACAATCCATCTTTTTCACATTTGATAACCGATCCTGTATATGCGTTCTTGTTGGCATCATGAATACCACCTCTTGCAATTGATTCACCTTTATAATCCAGATTAACAAAATCTTTGGTCTCAATCAGATGCCATGTAGTATCTTCGGCATATTCTTTATCACGTATTCTTGGATCATGAAGATAAAATCCATAATAGGTTCCGTTTTCATAATATGGAATCAAATCACCAACCCAGGCATTTTCTGGTTTATAAAATAATCGCCCCATTTTTACCCTCCTTTTGTTTATAAAATAATTGCCTCATTTTTGCCCTCCTTTTTGCACCATTTGCACATTTCGTTTCATGCATTTACATTATCATATTCTTTGCATTGTTTCAAGTTTTTGCACAGTATTTTCTCTTTTTCCCTCTTTTCTATATTTTAGCCTCATATTTTTTGTGCATTATTTATATTATTCTCTTCTTTTTCCGTGCATTTTGTGCATTTTGTTTTTATATTGTATTGTTTGCAATTCGTGCATTTTGTGTTATACTATATCTGAAACATATAAATACAATATAAAAGGAGTTTACTATGAAATGTACCATTCAAAATATTGCTGATCATCTGGGGCTTTCCAGAAATACTGTTTCAAAAGCCTTAAAAAACAGTTCTGAGGTATCTGAAAATACAAGAAATCTGGTTATAAAGACAGCTTCTAAGCTTGGTTATAAAAATGCCACTTTCGCCACCCCTGTCATACCTGCCTCCGAAACAGGCAGCAATGGGACGATTCTTTTCCTTACCAGAACTTACGCTTCCGACTCCGAATTTTGGACCACCGTTTTACGAGGAATTGAATCGATTCTTTCAAATGCGAATTATCATCTGGCAATCAGTATCATGTCCGACAGTGATCTAAAACAACTCAATTTCCCACAAACTATTTCTGATTCTTCTATCAAAGGAATTATTCTTGTTGAGATCTGTGATAAAGTTGTATGCGATGCCCTCTCACAATTTAATCTTCCAATTGTATCTGTAGATATGCCAAATGTTCCGTTTGAAGAACTAAATGGAATAGATGTAGTCACAATGGAAAGTAAAAAGAATCTAAAAAAAATAATTAATCAACTTATAGAAAAAGGAGCTGAAAGCTTTGGTTTTGTTGGAGACCTCTATTCCCCTAATGTAAGCCGTGGATTCCAGGAACGTTATAATGCCTTATCCGAGTGTCTTGCTGAACATCAGCTTCCACTTAATCAGAAGAATTGCCTTCTTCATCAAACGCCGGAGGATTTTCGGAATTTTCAGACCACAGTTAATAATTTGCAAGCTATGATATCACTGCCAGATGTATTCATCTGCGGAAATGACTGGACTGCTATCCAGTTGATATACGCACTGCAGTTCCTTGGTTTCCAGATTCCCAAAGATATATGTGTTGTTGGATTTGATAACATCCCTGCTGCTTCCAGAATTTCACCGTCATTGACAACCATAAGCACTCCTCAGAAATATCTAGGTATTGCTGCTGCAAGACAAATTCTTGAAAGAATTCAGCATCCTAATTGCCCTCATGTTTTCTGTCAATATGAAACAGAATTGATCATTCGAAATTCGACTAATATAACATCTTTTTAATAACTCAATTATATTTATATTGATATATCGGAAAGATTATTGTTGATACACTGCCTGTCAAAAAGTCGAGTTAATAATTGTGTTTTTGAAAGCGGACGACTATATGAAAACATCGTTTGCATCGAGCTTCTTCGCCGTGGATACGATGTTTATGTCGGCAAGCTCTATCAAAAGAAAATCGACTTTGTTGCTCAGAGAGGCAGCGAGAAGATTTATATTCAGGTCAGCGACAACATTTCCGGGCAGGAAACATTTGAGAGAGAACACTCTCCTCTGCTTCAGGTTCGAGATGCTTATCCGAAAATGATTATTGCCAGAACCAAACATCCCCAATATAGTTATGAAGGAATCGAAATTCACGATATAGCCGATTGGTTACTACAAGAATAAGCAGGGTGAAATATCAGTAGTTAATGAACCCCCCTGCTTACATGGAGGTGCATTAGCATAATAAAACCGCTTGTCAGAAA
Source organism: Agathobacter rectalis ATCC 33656 (assembly GCF_000020605.1). NCBI lineage: Bacteria > Bacillati > Bacillota > Clostridia > Lachnospirales > Lachnospiraceae > Agathobacter > Agathobacter rectalis. The sequence goes on along the minus strand of NC_012781.1, from coordinate 263,746 downwards.
AGCGTTCAAATGGTAGTCTTTTCATGGGCGGTGGTGTCTTTCTGTATTGAATTGTTTTGTGTGGTAACTTTACAATATCAAATACTGGTAAGAATTGCCATTACCTATTTTATTATTGAGAAAAAGAAAGCCGTAAATACGCAAAAAAACAGTTCGTAAAAATATGCTTTTACGAACTGTTTGTATTTTTGGTCAGTTCTGCAAACTTGAATTTATTACTCCAAAATAACCGGAAGCATAATCATAATAATTCCAAATAGGGCAAATAGAATACCACCTATTTTTGTTGTTTTCAAGTAAAACTCAGATGGTTCATCTGCACGATAAGATTTCCATTCTTCTGTTAATTTCCATATTAAGCCCGGCTTTAAGAAGATAAACATACCTAACGCAAAGATTATGATTCCACCACCAATAGACCACCACATATTTACCATCTCCTTTAGCAAATTCCGATTTCTCAGTTTCAAAAACTGGGAGTTGTTTAACTGATTCTATAATGTCCTATGATATCATCACGATGTTCCAGTATATCCTCTTCATAATATATTTGATATGGGTTTGCATGATGAATAACAAAACATATACCTTTTCGATTTCTCTTGTCAGATATAATGCCGATATGTTTTTTAAATACAACAATATCTCCACCTTGCCATTCTTCTATTTCATTTATATCTGTAGTAAGACTTATTGCATTATTATCGAAATATACTTTTAAGTTTTTAACTCTTCTAAAATCTATATTTTTATCAACGGCATCTATATCATATAATTCTTTATTGTTTTTTATATCCTCATTTACTAATACCATCAAATCATATCCTGCATCTTTTAAAGCAAAAGCTACTACATCAGTACAAACCCCATATTCATCATCTGGATAACCTGTGTTGTAATATTTGCTTTTATATTTTGGATTAGTTTTTATGTAATTATTTGCATTATTTAATATATCTGTTTGGTCATCTATGCCATCATTGTCTTTATCAATATTGCTCTTGTAAGCTTCTATATTGAAATCTGCATTTGTATATTTTTTATGTGGAATATAATTAAAACAATACAACACATATAAAGCAACAATTATTAGCACCGAAAAAACAATAAGCGTTATTCTCTTCTTCATACATTCTCCATTAAACAACTTGCGAGTTACCAATTTCATTAAATAATAAATTAGCTACTTTTTCCTCTAATGACAGATATACATCTCCACCAAACACACTCTGATAAACTGCTGCCAAAATACCTTCAACATCTAATCCACCATATAGTCCCATATATCCGGCATTTTGAAAAATCGCAAATTCCTCATTCGTAATAACTCCTGCATTATGTGCTGTCTCTGCCAACATTTGATTCCACTGTTTGATGTCTCCCCTGACAACAAGTCTTCTGTTATCTTCGTCCAGTTCATTAAAATGGTCAGCAACCTCCTGTCTGTATGTCTGGATTGCAAAATAAGTCTGTCCTAATGCAATGACCTCTTTTCTTGGATCTCCATTCTGAACGATCAGATAACATGCATATCTTGACAGTTCATAATCTTTTTTGGGGTTCGTGGTGACTCCAGCTTCAACGATTTTCCTGACTTCAGGAAAATCGTCTGGAATACTGTGCCCGCTGTTTTCACATGCGATCATTGCTCTTTTAATTACTTTTGCAAAGTTCTCCCATTTTGCATAATCAATTGCCTCATTTTTATAGCTTTTATTGTGTGCAAAATAATATCGACCACAAATAAAAATAACAACAGTTGTAGATACTATTATGAAAAACCAAAAAGTGTTCAGAAATTGAATACATTAAGTCCTGTTTCTTCATCATAAACTCTGTCAACTTTTCCATCAATTACCGTAATAACGAGCTCGCAAGTTGCACTTACAACAGCTCTGTTCAGATGTCCTCCAAACACTTCACCTTTTTCATTACCGGCACTCAAATGAAGATGTGCATAATATTCTCCATCCATTGTATTGATTGTACCTGTCAGCGATGTTATTTCATAATAGCCTTTAAAACTGTTTGAGTAATATTTCTTCTCATCTGTCTTGTATACTCCGACTGTGAAATCATTGATAGCTCCAAGAGCATTAATACTGGCAAGCTTTATATTCTCAGTTATGGCAATTGCTTTCAGTTGCTCCAAAATCTCCTCCCCTTTGTCAATTCTCGCTATTATTATATTATCAAATTTTCTGTATTCCATTATGTTTCCTCCGTAACTTTCGATTGAGATTTAATAACTGTTCGGTTGCAAATTTCTCCAACATTTTCTTCTGGTTTATGATACTGTTGCTGTCACCGCTTTGCTCATCATCACGGGATAATACAACAACCACTACATTGTTTTATATTGAGTTCGCCTAAATTATAAAAAGCTACTTCAGCACCTTGTGTGTAATGGCATAGTGGAATTTATTCTGTATGGTGGCATAAAAATGATATGCAGTATCTGAATCTCTGTCATAATCAATGCTGCACTCGGCAAATATATCCGTTATCTGTTGCCATATTCTGCGTTCGCTGGCACGGATGGAGCGAACTCTTTCCAGCAATTCACGGAAATAATCTTTTCCAAAAGCTGTTTTACCCTGTTTCAGGCGCTCATCATCCATAGCAAAGCCCTTTATCATATATTCCTTCAAAATACCGGTTGCCCATATACGGAACCTGGTTGCCTGAATGGAGTTTACCCTGTAACCAACGGAAATAATGGCGTCCAGATTGTAATAATTGATAAGAATAGTCTGCGTTTTATACCGCGCAGCGTGCCACAGACGCATATCAGAAAGAAGGTGCCAAGTGGGAAGAAACCTACGGAGAGAAATCTCCGAAACCTGAAACCATACACAAAAAGATACAACGATATCAAGAGCAAGCTGACAAGCAGAACGTCAACCGACCTTACCAAAGCAGAGATAAAGGGGCGAGATAAAATCGCCCCTCTGCATTGTGTTAAATATTACAATTCGAAACAAAGAAAGAAGTTATGATTGTATCATTTTCAAACATACTTGATACATATTAAACAAATGCATATTATCTACTGTCTCTATTGTCTTCCAAATACACATCTCAACTCGACCATACGCATAAACTGACATATCTCCAGCAAACCCCAATAGTCTAGGTCTATTTACACCATGAAGTTTCTTTGGTTTTGATAAATAACCCCAATATATGTTGGGATTATTCTTAATAAATACTTCTCCAAAATACGCTGAAATATCAACTGCTATCATAATTGTATTTAGAGACAGCTTTCGTCTATCGCTCATAATATGTGCTTTTATCCAATCTGGACGCATAGCTGATTCCAACATTAATTCTTGTTCATCCTTTGTACACACCTCAATATGATTTGAAAACCAATCCCATAATTCAATTAATGAATTGGGTGTTTTATCCAATACCATACGCGTTCCCGTTAAATTAATATACTTTTCTAAATTCTGTATCCTCTGCTCTATGGTATCAATATACCATACAAAATATTGTTCAGCTTGCTTTTTCTTCATATCTTCAAATGATATAAGTTCAAACGGCGGGGTCATTCCATTATATTGCATACATGTCACCTCTTATAACTGTTAATGAATAACATACTGGATTCCATTTTGTGTCAAGAAATCAAGTAATTGTTGAGTTGCACCACCCCGACCAGTAATATCACTTCTAAAAAACTCCCAAACAACAGCGGTAACATCTCCATTTTTCATTAAATATGCATCTTTCAATATCTGCGTTTTTATTCTTCGGCTCAGACAGGTTGGCTTCATATGCAACTCTATTTCAATATTGGCCCACATACCTTCCACCTTTTACACATTAACAAATGTCTGAAAATATTTTTGTGAATTACCTGAGTGTGATATTGCCAAAGCTTGTTCTCCAGTTTGTCTATCTCATATTATTTTCTACGATTTCAATATCCGTCTCACCTACGGTTAAGATGTCTAATGTTTCGTAGTCATCGTTGACAAACTCTACTTCATATCCTCTCTTTTCTTCAAAATATACATATAAAATTGTACCAATACATCCCATCTTAACTTTGTCTGATAAATTTTTTGTCGCTTTTACTACTTGCAATTCTTCATACATAAATGCGTTCACCTTTTCTTACAATACTCAAAGATCTCAATCTGCTCAATAGAACTAAATCTTTATATATTTATCCTACTTCTTTGTTGGTATCGCAGTAACCAATCTTACAAATCCATCGTTGTTTTTTATCCACACAAATACAACATCTATCTTCTTCCCATTCGCTCCTACTATAGATATCAACTGATTGTATTTAATTCCATGTTCCGTAACAGCCGTCTGGACAGCCACATTTTCATCAAATACAATCTGTTTTGCAAGTTGTCCTGCATTTTCTTTTGTAAAACCTAATGCTTTTTCAAACCAATTCGCTTTAGAACCTCCTACAGGATGATCTTTATTTAATAAGTAAGTGTCCAATTTCTTTTCTACACTTTCTTTTTGAATGGCTAATGCAACATCATCTACAGAACTGTCTCCATCTGCCATATCCATTTGCAACCATGAAATTACACCGTTTGGCAAGTTCTGAATTCCCAAATACCGATACATTTGAATTCCTTGAACAATTCCAAATGTTTTTACATAATATGCCAGCCCTTGAATATTGGCAAGAACAACAGGTGTAACCTCGGCCACTACCACAATTGCAATGACTAACGCACCAACTTGTGCTACTGTTGTTAATACTGTATATACATCACATACACAATAAATTTCCCAAGATAGATTAATATCTGCTTCCGATAAAACCGTTCCTTTAAAGAAACCACTTTCAGTTCCTTTTGGAACTTCACTCCAATTTTCATTCCACCATATACCGCTATGCTTATAATAACGACTTTCTCTACCAGCAATTTTCTGGAATACATTTTCCCTTGTGACTGACGACAAATTATGCATATATAACTTGGAACCTTCATTATTCATGATTGCAATATACGTTAGTTCCTCAATGGTAAAGGCTTGCTTTTCATTATTCGCTACATTTTGAATAATCTGCCGAAATTGCTCTATTGGAATCGGGTTGTCTACTTTTCCATCTACCATCTGCATTAAATTGTCTAAATAATCAAAAGATGTGCAACTTATATTGTACCAGGTTCTTCCTGTATTAAACGCAATAGATGAATCATTCTCTTTTATAACAACAGTATCGTATTTTGTTGGTTGCAAATCATCGATATCACTTAATGTATCACCATCCGTATCTCTTTTTGACGGATTACTGTAAAAAGACCATGTATCAATTTCCTGCATTTTCTTTGTATACGGGTTATAAGCATGCACCTTGTAACTGGACTTTAATTCAATGATATCTGGTATACCATCATCGTCCGTGTCAATGGTTTCATCTCCTAAAGTAGGATCCTTGTCTAATGATACAACAGAACCGTTGGATAATCTTATCCAGCATCCCTGATTTACTTGTTCTCCCATTTTAGTAATTAATGGAGCAAGTGCAGATGCAAAATTTTGATTAATATTTGCAGTAACTCCATCGGTCTGGCTAACAAGACTATTGTATGTAGAATAATAAGATGGCGTTGTAACCACCGATACAACAAGCTCTTCTTCTACAAGTCTTCTTATCTCATCTGTAAGTGTTGCACCAGAATCTACAGATGTACCATTTTTATAATTTGCATCTGTTAAAAGTATTACATATTTTTTTACTCCTGTACGATATTCCATATTTCTTGCACAATACAACGCATCTACTACGGACTCCGGAGTATCTCCACCACCACTTACACCCAAAGTAGCTAACTCACTTTTAAAGGAAGATACACTTGTATACCAATCATAACTTTTGGTGGAACCAATTCCATCTGCATAAATATCTCTATATTCTACTAGTCCCAAGCGAATATCAACCTTATTTTCTTCCAGACTAGATACAACTGTCTCTATGTTATTTTTAACATTTTGTATTTCATTTCCCATAGAACCAGTAGTATCAATCACAAATACAACATCGGCTTTGCCTGCTTCAATAATACTATCTTCATTTTCCCAATCAATATTAAAAAAATAATCAGGCACCGATACTACCATATAAGTACTATAGTGACTAACTTCTGCTGATATTGTGCAATTGTCCATATTATGTGTTGTGTCTAATAATTCAAGTGCATTCTCTTCTTCGTTGTACCAAGCAATCGCTAAGTCGGTTAATTTATTTTTTTTCAAAATTTCATTACTGATTGTAAATGTTAATTGACTATTTTCAAAAGACAAGTCTTCATCATGAATAAAATCAAACGCAGTTCCTACAAGACAGTCAATATCCATTATTGTAGCATCATTTTCCAATGCCGTTGCATATATTTTTTGACTATAATCTCCTTTTCCCGTTATTTGAATATTGGGTAATGTTCCAACTTCTTGAAGCTGATATTGTTCCACCGTGTCTATTCTAACCGCTTGTGTTACGATTTCTTGGCTATCTATAACTCCATTTCCATCTGTATCAGAACTTAAAGGATTCAATCCACAAGCGATTTCTGTTCCGTCACTCATTCCATCCTCGTCTGAATCGTATTTTATAGGATTTGTCTTATGTAGATTAATCTCTTCATAATCATTTAATCCGTCTTCATCCGTATCTTTTGAAAATGGATTGGTATCATATTCATATTCCTGTGATAATGTCAAACCATCTTCATCGTAATCATCCGCCAACCGGATATTATCAATCGACAAACCTTGTAACAATAAATTTGTGTATATTGCTCTTTCCAAATAATTTTTTTCAATCTTGCCATCAGAAAGTTCTACATATTCAGTAGTATCTATTTCCCATGAATATAATACACAATTTTCTGCTACATTATTTGCTGAACCACCATGTCCATTAAATCCAAACAAAACACTCTGTCCGGCAGTAATATTCGCATTATATCCGGCATTTCTTATTACATAATGATTTCCTTCGTGGGACTCAATAACAGCATTCCAAATATTTGTTATTTCTCTTTCAAAATCAAACTCTAACACCCAATCTTCTAATGTCTTGTCCGTATTATTCGTAATCTGAATGCTACCTGTGAAACCACTTCCCCAATCACTATCAACCTGATATTGTACAGAATAATCTTCCTCTTGAACCTCTTTATTTTCTCCTACAACATTAAAATTTTCTGGGAACTCATTAAATGCTGTACTACCTGAAATACCAAATTCTATGCTTCCTCCAACAACAATATCCTGATTCCAGTCGGCATTCTTAATAATATATTGACTTTCTTCATGTGTAGAAATCTCTGCATTCCAAATATTGGTAATTTGATCATCATATTCAAATGATAAATACCAGTTCTGTATCGTATCATTTCCTGTGTTTTCAACCTTGACATTTGCATTATAACCGGATTCCCAAGAAGATGTTACCGAAAATGTAACATTATAATTTTCACCTTCATAAACTTTTTCATTCGCCACTTTTTTATGCTTTTTATTACGTGGCTTATCTTCAACTGGTTCCACGTTATTTCCCGAAACAGAAGTATCTGTTATTTCAATATTTTCTGTCGATACTTCATTTTCACTTCCCGCTTCGCTAATTGCAATAATTTCCTGAATTTCACTGGTCGTTTCATTTTCCTGAGCGAATGCAGTTACATTTACTGTACTAATACACATTACGAATGCAAGCACCCCTGCTAAGATTCGTTGTTTTAATCTCTTCATAATACATTAACCTCCTAAAATTAAAAAAGCTGCAATGATAACCATTGCAACCGAACCGTCAATATAATAAAATACGTGTATTTTATTTTATTACTTAGACTTCATGTTTTGCGTCCTTACGTTTCCATAAGTTTGCCCTAATTTGATTATTAGCTTAATAAAATACAGTCTCACTTCCTTTCACTAAAGATATATTCACTGCAAAAGTATACTATATTATTTACCATATTTCAACAAATTTTACAGATGTCTTGTTTATCCAAAAATGAAATTTTAAATTCCACCACCACATTTGGTGGTGGAATTTACTCCCGCACAGTAAAGGTTTACTCTTTCATATAAAAATGGTAAGGTTATCTTTCTTTCTGACAGCAGTAGAAAGAAGGATATCCATGAGTAAATATATTCCAGGAAACCAGAAGCACCTTTCCCTTGAAGACCGTATCTATATCGAAAACGAACTGAACAAGGGAGAAACCTTTAAGAACATTGCCCGCTTTCTTTGCAAGGATCCAACAACCATTTCCAAAGAAGTAAGGGCTCACCGTCTATCCGACTGGTATCACAAAGGTACTTTCTATAATGCCCATAACTTTTGTATTCATCGCTTCCATTGCCGGAAAACCAATGTCTGCGGAAAAATCATTCTCTGCGATGTAAAATGCACTTCCTGCCCCACCTGTAATCAAACTTGCAAGGATTTTGTGAAGGAACAGTGCAAAAGACTGGATAAGGCGCCCTATGTCTGTAATGGCTGCACAAAAAAGATAAATCATTGCACCATCGCCCAGAAATACAGATACGATGCACGTTTTGCTGATAGAAAATACCGTGAAAAGCTTTCCGGTTCCAGAGCCGGTATAAACATGACAAAACATGAATTACGCAAAAAGGATGGCATTGTTTCTCCTTTAATCGAGCAGGGACAATCTCCATATCAAATCATTACCAATCATCCAGAACTGGATATGTCAGTCCGTTCCTTGTACACCTATCTGGATCAAGGTCTGTTTACAGCCAGAAACATTGATTTAAAACGTAAGCCCGGCTTCAAGCCACGAAAGTGCCATAAAACACAGATTACAAACAGAACCGTCTTCGAGAAAAGGTTATTCAGTGATTTTAGTGAGCTGCGGTTATCCTCTTTTGTAGAAATGGATACGGTACACTCATCCAGAGAATCCAACAAGACGTTACTGACCTTTTTCTTCACTAAGGAAAAGCTGTTCCTTGCCTTTCTCCTGAATCGTTGTACTAAAGGCGCTGTCCGGCTTATTTTTGACCGTTTAGAAAAACGTATGGGCACCTATGAGTTCTTATCTGTCTTTGAATATATCTTGACAGACAGAGGTTCAGAATTCGGAGATCCTGTCGCTCTTGAAACAGGACTGGATGAAATTCAGCGTACCAGCATCTACTATTGTGATCCCATGCGTAGCGGACAAAAAGGAGGTCTTGAGCAAGCTCACACCATGCTTCGCATGGTGCTTCCCAAAGGAACTAGTTTTGAATTTTTGACACAATGGGATGTGAATCTAATCGTGAATCACATCAACTCCACTCCAAGGGAAAGTCTTAATGGAAGCACGCCTTATGACGCCGCATTAGAGACACTCGGAAAAGAAACCCTAAACGCATTTCAGCTTAAGCGCATTGACCCTGATTTGGTCAATCTAACGCCTAAGCTGATTCGCTTCAACCATTAACAACCACTTAGAAATCTGCTGTCGGACTGGAAATTAAACTTTCACATTTTCCTCACATGACCGGTGGAATTTAGTCTCGCACACTACCTTCCAGTGGTCCGTTTGTCATACCATCAAATCAGTTTTTTCCAAGAAGTTACTCCTATTATAACAGAAATAAGCGTTTTGAGCTTATAAAACTCTTAGAAAATCAAGAACTTTTAAATGAGTGTGGAATTTACTTCTGCACTGGAATTTACTTTTTCAAGTTAGCTGTCTTGTTTATCCCTTTCATTGAAATGTATTAAAAGCATCTCATCCAGTCCCAACTGCTATTTTTATAATTTATTACAAATTGTTACCAGATTTTCTTTCCCTTATTTTTTCCCTTATGAGGGTTCATAACCAAGGGTAAAACGGTATAACACGATACAAGATGTGATGAATAGGACACCAACAAAAACTTTAGTGTTTTCAAGGGTCTGCCGAGATTTTTATAACAAGATATAACAGTTATTAAATCCCTAAAAATACCTCAAGTGAGAATTCAAAGTTTCTGTTCCCTACACATTTAAATTTATAAAATCACAGCCAAAAACAGGGCACATCTTTTAACTGCAATACCTTATTCGTGAATTTCCAAGGGTAGATTGTCCGGATCATGAAAGAATGTCATTCTTTTGCCTGTGTAAGTATCGAGTCTAATCGGCTCAGTTATGATGCCCCTTTTATTCAATTCTCTTACAGTATCATCGACCGAATCTACAGCAAAGGCAAGATGCCGGAGACCATAAGCCTCTGGATAACTTGGACGCTTCGGACAATTTTTAATGATAAAAAGTTCTAATTCTATCTCATCGAGTTGAAGATCAATTTTATAATCATCACGTTCCGGTCTGTAATTTTCTCGAATAATAGAAAAACCTAACAGATCCACATAAAAGTGCTTTGATTTCTCATAGTCGCTCCCAATAATGGCAATATGATGAACTTTTTTTAAATTCATGGTGTATTTACCTCTCTCCTACTTTGTTTGAATACATGAAATAATGTATCACAATGATACTATTTTGTAATATATTTTCTCAAAAGCTTATAAGTATTCTCCACGCCATCCATATGTGAGCGCTCATAGTTATGCGATGCATAAACTCCTGCACCGATAAGCCCATGACGGATATCATATCCGCTGTGCAGTGTTGCCTCAACATCAGAGCCGTAGTGCGGATAAACATCGATTGCATAGTCAAGCCCCTCGCTCTTTGCCAGATTTGAAAGCTCTGTAACAAGCTCATAGTTGTAAGGTCCGCCTGAGTCCTTAGCACAGATTGAAACCATATGCTCTGTACAGCCTAGGTCTGCTCCAACGCAGCCCATGTCTACGGAAATCATCTCCTCAGTATCAGCCGGTACAAAGCTTCCGCCATGGCCTACCTCCTCATAAACCGTAAAGAGCAGTGTGACCTTGCGGTTTAGCCTCCAGCCCTCCTCCTTTACGGCATGAGCCACACCGAGTAAGATGGCGGCTGACAGCTTATCATCAAGGAAACGGCTCTTGATATAGCCGCTCTCCGTGATGACTGTGCGCGGATCCATGGCGATAATATCCCCTGTCTGGATGCCAAGTGCCGCCACCCCCTGCTTATCATTTACATTTTCATCGAGCAGGATTTCCATATTTTCTTCCTTTGTCTCGACCTTTTCATCTGCCACATGTGCCGATGGCTCTGTATTTAGCACCACGCCTGTGTACATTCTGCCATCACGCGTAAAAACCATGCAGTTTTCTCCATCTGCTGTGCTCCACTGATGACCACCGATAGTTGTTGGGCGCAAACGTCCGTTATCCTTTATTGAGCGAACCATGGCTCCAAGCGTGTCCACATGCGCTGCCAATACCAAAGGTGCTCCAACTCCACCGATTTCCACGCTGACATTTCCTTTATTTGAAAGCTGTGGCGCATATCCCATAGCCTCAAGCTGCTTCATCAGATAGTCTGTGGCATTTTTTGTGAAACCTGTAGGGCTTGCTATTGATGTGAGTGCTTTGAGCTGTGTTCCGATATATTCTTTAATCTTTTCTGTTGACATAATTGTTATCTCCTGCTTTATTACTGTTTATTAACTGCATTATAACATCTCATTTTTGCGCATGCAATCCGTATTAACCGTTGTTTGTAGTTGTTTGTAGTAGTACACCTGTTCGCAAACCGCGGGTACCATGGTGCACACACTATCCCACGTTCGCTACGCTACGCAGCTAAGAGGCTGTACGAATTGTGCCCAAGGTTTTCTTAACTCGACGAAACCGTCGAAACTCGCCATCCATGGCTCGATTTCTCCTTGCCTCGGCGTCCATGCCTCGGCATTTCTGCTTTACATAGCACAATTCTACAGTCTCTAAGCAGCTCCGCTATTCGCTTTCGCGGGATAGTGTGTGCTCCAGGGTACCCGCGGCTTGCGAACGATACTCAATAATTTAACGTAAATCCACTTGCAATTAATGCTCAATAATTTAAAATATATCCACTTGCGATCAACCTGCAACAATGCTATTCTTAGGATATGAATACACAGAATACAGCTAAAGAAATTAGTGATAATAATATAAATACAAATTCCAACACAAAAATAAAAATCTGCGGTCTGACTTCACCTGCTGAAGCACGGTATCTCAACGAAAATCACGTTGATTTTGCGGGTATGGTGTTATTTTTTCCAAAGAGTAAGAGGAATATATCCATCGAACAGGCAAAGGATATTATGGCAGCCCTTGATGCTTCCATCAAAAGGGTTGCGGTTGTCGTTTCGCCATCCATAGAGCAGATAAGGCAGATTGAGGCTGCAGGCTTTGACTATGTCCAGATACATGGGGAAATTCCGGAGACAGAGGCGGAGGCAGCAATAGCTATCCCGATTCTTAAAGCCTTCAATGTCTCTGATATGGACAGCTATGAAAAGTATCACAACGATTCACGCATCGCAGGCTATGTGTTTGATGCCATCGAACCCGGCAGTGGAAAAACCTTTGACTGGAAGCTGGTTGACAATATCCCCCGCGATGAAAAGCTGCTGCTGCTCGCAGGTGGCTTAAATCCAGACAATGTGCGCATGGCAATTGAAGCCGTGCATCCTGACGGAGTCGATGTATCATCAGGTGTGGAAAATGATGACAAAGCGGGTAAGAATCCGGACAAGATACATGATTTTGTTGCGGCAATAAAATCATAAAAAAATCCACATACATCTCTTTCAACATGATGTATGTGGATTTTTTTATGAAATTATGTAACTATTATTTTTCTTTGCCAATCTTGAAAAACAGATTTGCCTTGATGAGCACCGGTCTCAGTGCCACATACACGATTGTTGCAGCAATCACCGATATCACTGCATTGACTCCTGTTGTGGTCACGCTCCATGCGATTTTGAGCTGTGCCATCGGCTTTCCGAGGATAAGCATATCGTAAAAATAGCTTATTATCGGGTCAAAAATAAAGTTGAAGAGCATTCCTGCACATGCTGCAAGGACTGTCCATTTAAATACATGCTTCTTGTCTGTTGAATATGTAATCTTTCCAAGCTTGTGTGCTACAAGACCGGTGATAACACCAATCATAAGCTTGAGGAAAAATGTCTTTGGTGCTCCGGTGATATATATCGGGTCAAGTAAATCACCGATTGTCATTCCGATTGCTCCACCGATTCCTCCGTATACTCCGCCTAAGAGCAAAGCTGCAAGTACTACGACTGCGTTGCCAAGGTGAAAGGATGTGGCGCTGCCACCCGGTAATGTGACCTTAATCTGTAAAAATGTGAATATGACATATGATAAAGCTGCCATAAGTGCTGTAAGTGTGAGTTTTTGAACTTTTTCGTTTCTCATAAAATGCCTCCATTTGATTATATGTAACTATTCAAAATCTGCTGCTTACATCCAAGCATGATGCATCAGTTTTTTTCTCAATAGTTCTTAATAGTTATAATTAAAGTATATAATACTCTTATGTGGCATCAAGTATATATCCAATTTTATATAAATTTATATATCCAGTTTATCTAAAGTCCATTTACTCCTGTGGTTTAATGCTGCCATAGTGTTTTTTCAGCATTTCTATTATCACCTGCTGGCTCTGCTTCGAGTGGGTGATAGCGTAATAGCTTCCACCAAATTTTGCCTTGCGCTCTTCCTCATCTATTCCTACGCTTCGTCCCTTTTCGGTGACACGCTTTATCTTGTTCCCGTCTTCTGTAACTTCCTCCAGATATCCCTCTGCAATAAGAAGCTCGTTTATAAACGAGGCTGCAAGCTTTTTGTGCTCCTTATCCGCAGGACACAGCTCATTTATTTTGTTCGTAAGCTCTGTAAGCCTGCATTTGTCGGTGAGCTCTACCTCATCAAGCCTCTGTGGCTCGATGTAAAACGGAAGCTTCTTTTTTCTCGTGCTGCCGATTTCAACAGCCTCCTCATCACTTAAAACAGTCTGTGGTCTTTCACCGGTCGTACTGCCTGATGGATTTGGGTTATCTGCAACAAATGAATTTACCGCCGTCACAAACGCTTCACCATAATTTTGTATCTTCTGCTCACCCATTCCGTACACATCGGCAAGCTGTTCCTTATCCCGCGGCAGCTTCGCGCACATATCCTTTAAGGTCTTGTCGGAGCAGATGATATACGGAGGCACCGACTTTTCTGCAGCAAGCTCTGTACGCACGCTGCGCAGCTTTTCAAACAGCGCAGCACCAAGCTCGTTAAGCCCTGCAAGCTGTGCTGCCTTTTTGCGCTTTTTGCCGGTTTCAACGTATGTCTCCTCCTCTTCATCCTCCACAACCACACAGTTGCTGCATTTGTTGCAGATGCATGGCGTTGTATCTCCGAAATATGAAAGTATAAACTCTCTCAGGCATTTGTCCGTTTCACAGTAATTTATCATCTGCTGCAGCTTCCTCCTGTCATTGGCTGTCTTTTGCATGTCGGATGCCACATCGCCTGCTGAAGCCTTATTTTGCAGAAGGAACTTGTTTATCATGATATCCTGCTTTGAGAAAAACAGCACACATTCCGCTTCCTCACCGTCTCGCCCCGCCCTTCCGGCCTCCTGATAGTAATACTCGAGGCTCTGTGGCATGTTGTAATGCAGCACATATCTCACATTTGACTTGTCGATTCCCATTCCAAATGCGTTTGTGGCAACCATCACACGGATTCTGTCGTATGTAAAATCCTCCTGATTCTGCTTACGTTCATCATTTGAAAGCCCTGCGTGGTAACGGCCCGCCGAAATACCCTGCTCATTTAAAAGAGTATACAGCTTATCCACATTCTTTTTCGTTGCGCAGTATATTATTCCACTTTCGTCCTCATGCTTTTTCACATAATTGATTATACTGTTGTCCTTCTGGCTGCCTCCCTTTCTTGTAACAACCCTGAAAAACAGGTTAGGTCTGTCAAACCCAGTCACCATAGTAACCGGATTGTTAAGTCCAAGCGAAGCCACTATATCATTTTTCACGCGCTCCGTGGCGGTCGCTGTAAACGCACTGACTATCGGTCGTCTTGGAAGTCTCGTTAAAAATCCGGCAATTTCCAGATAGCTCGGTCTGAAATCCTGTCCCCACTGCGATATACAGTGTGCCTCATCAACTGTCAGCATCGATATGTCCGCGTTGCAGGCAAAATCCAGAAAACGCGGCGTGTTGAGGCGCTCCGGAGCGACATAGATTATCTTGTATCGCCCCTGTGAGGCATACGAAAGTGCCATCCTTATCTGGTTTTCGGTCAGTGAGCTGTTGATATAGGCGGCATGCACTCCTGCCTGGTTTAAAGCCTTGACCTGATCTGACATAAGCGAGATAAGTGGCGAAATGACAAGCGTAATTCCTTTAAGCATAAGCGCCGGAAGCTGGTAGCACAGCGATTTTCCTGCGCCTGTCGGCATGATACCGAGCACATCGTGCCCTGCAAGTATGCCGTTTATGAGCTCCTCCTGCCCTGTTCTAAGACTGTCGTAGCCAAAGTATTGTTTGAGTGTCTGGTTTATGTTCATTTATGCTTGTTGTCCTCCCTTAGCTGCACGATAATCCTGTAGACCTCAGGCCTTCTCTCCTTCAGATGCTTATCAAGCAGGTGTCTCCTCTGTGCAAACCGCTCTGCAAGCTCCGGATGCTCTCTTGCTATACGCTCATGCACCTCGCGACGGTGCATCTCGATATCTGCCGCAAGCGTGTGCACATCCTTTCCTGATATGTTGACGATTTCTTTCAGATGCTCCTCCAGATGCTCCAGCCACTCATCCTGGTCAAACTCATCCATATGCGCCCAGCGGCCATGCATGATTTCCTCTATATCCTTTGTCTTTTTGAGCTGTTCTATCTGAAGCTTTATCTGCTTTTCAATCTGCTCCTCACTCTCGGCGCCAAACGCCCAGACAAACTCCTGCACTCTGTTGTCAGCACGCTTTCTTGAGGCACTGCGCTCCTCGTTATCTACGCCACCCTCAAGCGGATAAGGTCTGTTTATTCCCATATCCTTTAGCGCAATATGTATTGTCCTTCTGACACAGCCCTGCTCAATTAAATAACCTAAGCCCAGCTTCCTGAGTTGCTCGTTGAGCTCTGCAATGTGCTCTGTTATGTATAGCTTTACACCTTTTTGTTTCAGTGAGCGGTAAAGTGACTCTATGCTGTCAGCTCCTGTGATATCAATACTTCCGATAGCTCCGGCATCGATTATGACAGCTTTTGTATCATGCTTTAGGTGGTCCTCAATATCACGCACAAGTACCTTTGCATTTGCAAAAAACAGGCCGCTCGAAAATCTGTAAATAATCACACCGTCAATCTCGTGGATGTTTGTGCTCTCCCTGATATCGCGGAAATGACTGTGTCCCGGCTGCACACCGAGAAAGCAGGTGGCCGGCTTTGCGCTTCTGATTATCATCTCGGCAAAAGACAAAATGATTCCTATCAAAACTCCGTTTATCGTACCCAGAATAAGTACTCCGAAAAAAGCACCAACAAATATGAAAAATTCTGTCCTGCTGACCTTCCACAGTCTCTTTGCCAGATGAAACTCCGTGGCACCCATGAGCGCTGATATGACAATCGCCGTGAGCACCGGAACCGGCAGATATCCTATAAAGCCTGTGCAAAAAAGAAGCACTGCTATCATGGAAACGCCTGCAACAAGCCCTGTGAGCTGTGTCTTACCCTCGTACTGCTCGCTCATCGCAGTTCGTGACACTGAACCGTTTATCGGACAGCAGCCCGTAAAAGCCGCAGCCATATTTCCTATGGAAAATGCCAAAAGCTCCGTGTTATCATCTATTCTGTATCCGTTTTTCTGTGCGAAATTGTTTTCTGCCAGAAGTGTCTCTGCCATGATGACAACAGCAACCGAAAGACTTAAAACTATTACCTCTGAGGCCTTTTGAACTGAAAAAACTGCCTCGAAATCCGGTATATACCACCGCGGCATGCCGGGCTCAACTGCTGAAAGAGTCGGCACTCCCCACTCCTTTACCGGTCCAAAATATGTAAAAAGCGCGCCTGTTACCATGAGCACAACCGCCATAGGAAACTTTGGAACAAGCCTCTTACTCACAACCAAAATGGCAAGCGCTACAATCCCCATGACAAGTGCGGCTGCATTTATGTGGTGTAAGGCCTCCCATATATGCTCAGACAGTTCAAAAAGCTCTCCGGTTCCTGCCGCAGAGCCCATGAGCTTTGGTGCCTGCATCAGTATGATTGTAGTACATATGCCTGTGATAAATCCGCCCATAACCGGCGCAGATATGTAGTTCACCAGCTTTCCGGCATTCATGAAGTAAAATGCCAAAAGCCACAGTGCCACAAAAAATGTAAACACCGGTACAACCGTCATGGCCTCTTTGCTTCCTGCCTCTATTCCCATGCCAAGCACTGCTGCTCCGACAAGCGCCGCCGGAGCAGCATCCACACCGAATATAAACTGCGGTGATGTGGAAAACAGAGCAAACAATATGATTGGGAATACCGAGCCATACAAGCCATATACCGCCGGTAGCCCGGATATCTGCGCATAGCCCATCGATATAGGAATCGAAACCGCCATGATGATGATTCCCGCAAGAATGTCCTTTGGGAGATTTTTCTTGTCGTAGTTTTTGAGTGTTGGTGCAACTGATAATTTTTGTTTCATTTAGATTTGTGCCTTCTTTATCAATACTTTCTTTCCTTCAAATGCGAAACCATAATGTTGAATTGCTTCTCTTTTATATCCTCGTTCCAAAAGCTTTGCATCATAATTTTTCTCTTCAATCTGCTTCAAAGCACTATCCGCAGTCATATCCAGTGATGTCTCCTCTTGCGAATCAATAACCTTAAATTCTATTATTACAGCCTGCGAATTTTTATCACGTGGAATGATCATCACATCATATCTGCCATAGCCACTTTCACGGTTTGACTGCACTTCATATTTATCTCTAAGCTCGACCAGCAGGCCTAAGACAAAACCATGATAAAATCTCTCCGGTTCAGATTTTCCCGAAGGATGCTTTCCGCTGTCAAAGCTGCTGAAGGTAGATAAAGCGACCTCATTCATGTATATGTTCATTTCCTTTACATTGCCTCTAAGCAATGCCCTTATGAATCCATTATAATTCGAAACAGAGGCATTAAACCATCCTCTGAACATATTTGAAAACATACTTACGGTTTCAAGATTTGTAATGCTCAGATGATACCACGGTTCAAGCGTAAGACCTCTTTTTTCTAAGGAATCAACCTTTAAATAACCGCTGGCAAGCAAAAGACTCCAAATGGCATTTTCATCGTTATCGAGCTGTTCAAACACCAGTTGTTCGTCAATGCTAACCTCCACAGAATCGCCTTCCAGAAGTGTTTCCATCATAGATTTTATTTCTGCAGATGCTGTTCTGATCAAACGATTTACCAGACCGTTTGAGCTGGTAGATGCCCAGTATGGACTTATCTGTTTTTCCTTTAGAAAATTCGTTATAGACCATGGATTATAAATATCACTGTGATTTCCAAATTTAAAACCGTCATACCATTTTTTTACAGTATCTTTTTCACCGGACAGACCATACTCTTCCATTGCATCAAAAACTTCATTCTCTGTAAATCCAAAGCTCGTTGCATAACTGCTTGAGGTCGTGGTTATTACATTCAGATTATTGAGGTCTGAAAAAATTGATTCCTTTGATACACGCGTGATTCCTGTCATAATAGCACGCTCCATATACGGATTTGTCTTGAACGTTGCATTAAACAGGCTTCTTATATATGCAGTAAACTCATTCCAATATCCATGAAGATATGCCTCCTGTATAGGAGTATCATACTCATCAAGGATAATTATCGTCTTCTTTCCCCAGTAACGATGAAAATACTCACACAAAATATTTAATTTTAATCCACTCTCAGCATCACCCATCCTGGTATTTGTTCCTTCAAAATCAGCTATTTCGTCTGCTGTCAGAGTATCCCCCTCAAGCAGATATCTGTGCCTTTTGTAAACAGCCTCTATCTGTGCTTTTATCTGGATTTTTGCATCTCCCAGATTGTCGGCCTTAACCGAAGCAAAGCTCATAAAAATCACAGGATAAGTACCCTGAATTTTTCGATAGTCCTCATCCTCCCATATAGACAATGAATCAAACAAATCGCTCCTGTCCTTATACTGATTTGAAAAAAAGCAGTTAAGCATGCTCATATTAAGTGTTTTTCCAAAACGCCTCGGACGCGTGATGAGAGTCACATCATCCTTTGAATCCCACCATTCCTTTATAAAGCTCGTTTTGTCCACAAAAAAGCAATTATCTTCTATAACAGAAGCAAAATCCTGTTTCCCAATACCAATCGTTTTTACCATATCTGACTCCCTGTATAGTCTCAAATCATTGTTTTATATATGATATTATAGCCAATACAATTATGCACTGCAAGAAACAAATATACTCTTCTTAATCACGTTTTTAAACATAGATTAAGAAGAGTATAATCTCTTTTATCGTATTAAATTATAACTACTTAATCACAGCCTCAACCTCACCCTTCTCAGGCATCACGCGAAGTGCGCCCTTTCTCGTAGTAATAAGAGAAGCTGCCGCATTTGCGAATGTGAGCATCTTTTTCACACCGTCATCCTTCCGGTCATTGATACCATGCTCCAGCACATCGTGAAGCAGGCACGCACAGAAGGTATCTCCTGCACCTGTAGTCTCGACAGTGTCATCTCGCAGGAACGGAGCTGCCTCCACGATATGTCCGTCAAAAAATGCCATACTTCCGTTTTTGCCCATGGTGGCACAGATAAACGGAATGTGATACTCATCTATGAGCTTCTTCACACCTGTCTTTATGTCCTTTTCGCCTGTCATGAATTCAATCTCATCATCAGATATTTTTAAGATGTCACACTGACTCAGGCCCCAGCTTATCTTCTCTTTTGCATCGTCCATGCTCTTCCAGAGCGGTTTGCGCAGATTAGGGTCAAAGGAAATCAGTACGCCTGCCTCTTTTGCGGCAGCTATTGCATGCTTTGTCGCATTCTCACAGATCTTATCTGTCATTGAAAGACTTCCGAAGTGGAAAATTTTTGCGTTTCTCACAAGGGATAAATCCACCTCATCCGCTGTCAGCATCATATCTGCTCCCGGATTTCTGTAAAATGAGAAATCTCTGTCTCCGTCTGCTGCGGTCTGGACAAATGCAAGAGTGGTATGGACATTATCATCATAGCGCACGCCTGTTGTGTCGATGCCCTGCTCCTTTACGGCATCAACAAGCAGCCTTCCGAACGCATCCTGTCCCACTTTTCCGATGAAAGCAGTCTGATGACCGAGCTTTTGAAGCATGGCAAGCACGTTACATGGAGCTCCACCCGGATTAGCCTCAAAAAGCTTATTGTCCTGCGCACTTGTACCGTTTTCTGTAAAATCTATAAGTAATTCACCTAATGCAACTACATCCATATTGTACCTCTTTCTTTCCTGTCAAAATATTATGTATATTATTCTACAAATAACCGGACCAATAATTTGTCCGGTTATTATTTGTATGCTCTACTGATATGCTTTCATATTATAAAATTATATCATATTATATCATATTTTTCAATATCCACAACAGCACTTCCGTCACAATTAAAGCTGATTCCGTCTGCCTGAAGAGGTGTACAGATAGCTGTGGTTGCGACCTGCTGTCCGTCATTGATAAAGAGCTCTATAGACTGTCTGTCCATGATGAAACGAAGCTTTAGCTTTCTGTCTGTATCTGCGATTTTAATTTTTCTGACACAGACGACATCCTTTGTGACGCCACAGCAGGTACGATCAATCTCGAGCACGCCTGCGACTCTGTTGTAGGTAAACGCTGTACTATACTCATCATCGCATGCCATTTCAACAGTGAAGTCATGGTACTCCTCGCCTGAAAGCTCCACTGTCATGTCGAGAGTGCGGCCCTTTATGCCATCAAAGGTCGTGTAGCAGTCTATTTTTTTATCTGTATAATGACACTTGTTTGCACGATAATTTTCTATTTCCTTAACCGGCTTCTGCCAGATGCGGCCGTCCTTTATTTCAAGCTCACGAGGCAGTGTCATCATGCCCTGCCAATCCTGCGAATCAGGAACGACACATGCATCCCATGACTTCATCCAGGCAATCATCACACGGCGTCCGTCCGGAAGCAGTGTAGTCTGTGGCGCATAAAAGTCCATGCCATAGTCAAGAGTGTGCGGCTCTTCCTTGATAAATACATGATTTTCTTTATCATAATCCCCCAGAAAATATACAGAGTTGTGTCCGTTATGAAACTCATATTTGTCTGCCTTCATACTCTGCGGTGAACAGATGAGCACATGCTTATCCTCCAGCCCAAAGAAGTCCGGGCACTCCCACATGGTACCTATTTTGCCGGTGCTGTTTGCCGCAAGGATTGTCTCAAACTGCCAATCGGTCAGGTTTTTTGAAGAGCAGAGCACTACCTGTCCCACATTGTTTAAGTCCTTGCTTCCAACTATAAGATAATATGTGTCATCCTCTTTCCATATTTTAGGGTCACGGAAATCGATTCTGCTGCAGTTTTCAGGAAGCATATCGCCTGTCACAACAGGATTATTCTCATGCTTCACATAATTAAGTCCGTCTCCAAATGCGATGCACTGGTTCTGTCTCTCCTGCTCACTACCGTCAGGAAGTTTAATCCTTGTGACACCTGTGTATACAAGCACATGCTTACCATCTGCCTCAATGGCACTTCCTGAGAAACATCCTTTTTTATCATATTCCTCGTCAGGTGCCAGAGCACACGGAAGCTGCTCCCATTTAATCATATCGCCTGTCGTACTATGCCCCCAATGCATAGGTCCCCACTCACGCAGATATGGATAGTACTGATAAAACAGATGAATTTTTCCGTTATAGACAGAAAATCCATTCGGATCATTAATCCATCCTGCCGGTGCACTGATATGAAACAAAGGTTTACTCTCTTTATCTGTAGCAGCTATTTTTTTTGCCTCGTAGCTTCTTGCTTTTTCCAATAATTCGCTCATTCAAATCCTCCAATTCTGTTTGCTTTGCCGGTAATACAGAATTATGAACAGTAACCTATTTGCCCTCTGACGTACTCTCAAGGGATTTCTGATAGCTGTCAAAATATTTCTGCTTTATCTTCAGATAATCCTGTAAACCATATTTATTAAGTTTCTTAAGGTATGAATCCCATTCCTTATCAATGCCGCCGTTTAATATCCAGTCGGCCTTTTTCTGCTCAGCATATTTCTTGATGTCTGTGTCGTACTGTGACACCTTGTTGGTGTCATCTATGCTCATGAACACGTTTGGATAGACATACTTACTGTTCATGTCCTTCAGATAAGCCTCATGCATGTTGTCGAGACGCCACTTGGCATCTGCAGGCTCTGTCACATAAACATCATAGTACTCATTTAAAACAGCAAGCGGTCCGTTTACAGACTGCGCCTCACGCACCTCAACCGGTGACTGATCGCCCAGATCCATATGCTTTAACATCTGTCCACCCTCATCGTTTGTGCTCATCTCAAAGATGTTGAACGAATCTTTCTCGCCGTATGTTCCCCAGTTATTCTGTGGTGACTGGATTGGAGCATACATCTGATCAATCCACGCGGCTGCCAAAGCCGTATCCCTGCAGCTTGATGTCAGTACGCATCGTCCTCTGTCGAAACCACTCGTCTCACTGTTATTCTGTCTGGTGATATTTCTGACTCCGTCAGGTCCTGTGAGAGCAGGAAGCATGACGTAATCTGTGTTATTGTCAATGTTTGCAATGTCCCATGTAAAGCAGAGCCCGTATCTGTGGTTTTTACCCTTTGCTACATATGTTGACCACTCCTGTGTAAATGCCTCAGGGTCAATCAAATCCTCTGTGACAAGCTTGTGAAGCCACTCGATACCCTCCTTGTAGCCCTCCTGTGTAGGAGTATAGATGACTTTTCCCTCATCTGTTACTGCAAAGTGGTCACCTGTATCACCATAACCCTCACCAAAGCCGTTCATGAGGATGGCTGGATCCTGGTCACCGTTGTTTATAATAAATGACATAGGAATGACACCGCCCTCAATGTCAAACTCTTTCTCAAGCTCGTCTGCATGATCTCTGAATGCAATAAGCACCTGCTCGAGCTCGTCTGTAGTAGTCGGCACCTCAAGTCCCAGATAATCAAGCCATTTCTTGTTGATATAAGGTATATCTCCGATTGCCTGAATTGCCTCTTTTCCTGCACCAAGCTGCTCTATCCAAGGAAATGAATAGATATGTCCGTCCGGTGCGGTACACATTGTCCTATATTCAGGATATTTCTCAAAAACTGCCTGAAGATTAGGCATATATTTATCGATCAGATTCTCTACCGGAATAATGATACCCTGCTTTGCATATCTGAGCAGGTCGTAATCACTCATACCTGCATTAAACAGTCCATCCGGCAGATTACCAAACTGCGCCAATGCCAGATTCTTCTTGTCAGAGAACTGGTCTGAAACGAAGCATGTCCAGTCGATATGCACGTTGGTCTGCTTCTCCATTCTCTTGAAGATAGTCCTCTCATTAGGATCCTGTGTGGATGTGGCCGGTGCACTTGTGATAAATGACAGCTCAGCCTTCTCCTTCAGAGGGAACTGCACATCTGATACCGGTGTGTCCGGATTTGTCTCAGCATTTAAGCTCTGCTGCTTTCCACAGCCTGCCACACCTGTCAGCATTGCAAGTGTAAGCGAAAGTGTAATTAATTTTTTGAAGCTTCTTTTTTTCATATCCATACTCATCCTTTCTGTTAGCCCTTAACAGATCCAACCATGATTCCTTTATCAAAATATTTCTGGAAAAATGGATACATAATCAAAAGTGGTAAACTTGATACAACAATTGTAGCGTACTTGAGCTGCTCTGCAACCTTTGCCATCTCAGCTGTACTCTGGATATCTGCAATCATGCCCGGCTGAGGTGTATTCTGCACGAGAATTGAACGCAGTACAAGCTGTAATGGCTGGAGATTTGCGTCATTCAGGTAAATCATTGCATCAAAGTAGCTGTTCCACATTCCTACAAATGACCAAAGCATAAGCACCGCAATAATCGGCTTACAAACCGGAAGCATAATCTTAAAGAAATGCTGTATTTCATTTGCTCCGTCGATGGCTGATGCCTCACGAAGCTCATTTGGCACTGACTGATAATAGGTTCTCGCCAAAATCATATTCCACACATTGAAAGCGCCCGGAATGAGGATTGCCCATACGGTGTTTACCATATGGAGCTGATTTATAAGGATGAATGTAGGAATCATTCCTCCTCCAAAAAACATTGTGATAATAAAAATCACATTGAAAAATTTTCTTCCGACAAATTCCTTTTTAGACATAGGATATGCTGCCAGGATTGTGACAAATACTGAGATTGCCGCAAACGCTATTGAGTAAAAAAACGAATTAAAAAATCCGCGCCATATCATGTCATTTTCCAGAACTCGTCTGTATGCATCAATAGTCCAGTCCTTTATGTTGAAGCTCAGTCCCTGATTGTTAAGTACTGTCGGATCCATGAAAGATGCCAGCACTACATATACTAACGGAACAATTATTGCAAGCACAAACAACCCAAGAAGTGTATATCCAATTCCAAGAACAATTTTATCAGTCCGTGAATATTTGATTTTTATCGTCATATCTTTTTCCATTGCACTTTCCTCCTAGATTCCTTCACCATCGTTTAGCTTCTTTACAACCGCATTGACTATAATCAGCAATATTACGTTGATTACCGAGTTGAAAAGACCAACCGCTGTTGAATAACCATAGTCTCCATTCAAAAGTCCGATTCTGTATACATATGTAGAAAGAATTTCCGATGCCGGTAAGTTCATATCTGTCTGTAACGCATAGGCTTTCTCGAAACCGATACTCATAATATTTCCTGCCTGCAGGATGAACTGTATCACTATAATATTCTTAATAGCCGGAAGCTCAACATACCACATCTGCTGGAAGATGTTTGCTCCATCCATTCTCGCTGCCTCCTCAAGCTCCTTGCTCGCATTGGATAATGCCGCTGTGTACATGATTGAAGCCCAGCCTGCTCCCTGCCAGATGCCGCTCGCTATGTAGATTGTCCTGAATGCAGCCGGCATTGTCATCCAGTTTGTGCTGATACCGAGCAGCTTGTTCATAGGTCCGATTGGTGATAAAAACATACGAACCATACCACAAAGTACAATAACTGAGATAAAATTTGGTGCGTAAATCAGAAGCTGTATCTTTTTCTTGATGCCCTCTTTGCGAATACGATTCAGAAGCAGTGCAAGTATGATCGGTACCGGAAATCCCCATAACAATCCGTAAATACTTACCTTTAACGTATTCATAAGGTAGTTCATAAAATCAGGTGATGATAAAAATCTCTTGAAATATTCAAGCCCGACCCATGGACTCCCCAGCACACCCTTTATGACATTGTAATCCTTGAATGCTATGAGCAGTCCGCCCATCGGAACATACTTGAATATAATTGTCAGTAAAAGTGCCGGCATAAGGAAAAATATGTACAACATCCAGTTTTTCTTCACATATGTCACTTTGCTTTTCAATGACTGCTTTTTTTCTTTCATTTGCTGTGACCTCCACTCTTTTTCACATTTTGTCTTTTTTACTTAATTTACGCTCTTGCGTAACCGGCAAAGTAACCGGTTACTTTTTTGTTGATATTTTGGAAATTGCGCTGTATACTGTTTATAAACATTTGTAATATAAGTAATTTTTATAAGGAGACATCCCATGGGAAAAAAACAGGTTACATTTGCAGATATTGCGGAATATACACATTTTTCAAAAACAACGATTTCAAGATATTTCAATCATCCGGACTCTCTGACACTAGAGAATCAGGAAAAGATTTCCCGTGCGCTTGATGAGCTCGGCTATAAGAAGAATAAGCTCGCAAAGGTTCTCGCAAACGGTAAGAGCGAGTTTGTCGGCATAATAGTGCCAAACCTTTACCTGCACTACTACTCTGAGATGCTCACACAGCTTTTAGCCACTTACGCTAACTATCACTATAAGTTTCTCGTCTTTATGAGTGACAAGGGGGCGGCTGAGGAAGAAAACTACATTGATGAACTTTTAGCTTATCAGATAGAGGGTCTTATCGTGCTAAGTCACACTCTCTCATCTGAAAAGCTTGCTTCATACCACATTCCAATTGTCGCAATCGAGCGAGAATCCATGCATATAAGCAGTGTCACCTCCGACAACTATATGGGTGCGCTTCAGGCCACATCTCTTTTAATACGTGACAAATGTGACATCCTCATCCATATCAATGTAGATGTACCAAAGTATGTCCCGGCTTACGACAGAATCCGTGCGTTTGAGGACACCTGTACCGAGCACAATATTCCCTATGAGCTCAGCCTGAACGTATCCGGTGATTCGTACAACGATTTATTTTCTCAGATGAAGGTGATTTTTAACAATATAGATGAGAAATATCCTGATAAAAAGAAAGGGGTATTCCTGGCAAACGACACATATGCCAACATGTTTTTGAACCTTGTCATACAAAAATACGGCTGCCTGCCGGACAGCTATGAGATAGTCGGCTTCGACAATTCACCAATTGCCAACGAAGCCATAATTCCAATCACCACCATCGGCCAGCAGATAGATGTAATCGCAAGAACCGCCATGGATTTACTCGTTAAGCAGATGGAAAACCGCAAGCAAAGAAAGCCAGAACCCGATTTGGCGCCAACGCACAAAAAGATAGCGCCTGTGCTGATCCGCAGGGAGACAACCAGCTAGTACATCGTTTATGTGACATGTACCAGCCTAATTTTCTCCTGTTGCGTCCTGATATTCCCTGCTGCTCACACCACCCCATGAGTTTCTATCCGCTGAGAAAACCTCATTTGTGGTTTTATTTACAGCATAAAATCCCAGTAGCCTTGTATCTGAGCCACTAACCAACTGCTCATAAACAAACAAATCACACTGTCCATTTTCGGAAACTCTGTCATAAACTAACCTATTCTCATACGTATTTCCATCAGCCTCGCCGGTTTCGAAAACAGAATAAAAAGTACCTTTAGCTGTGGAACCGTTGCGAATAATACCGGCATCCCCGGCTGAGAGTATCCCTGCAGCTGACATGTAATCATATACGGCCATGCTTTCTGTATCCAGGCTTTCGTCAGCGTTCTCATTTCCTGCATTCTCATTTTCTGTATTTTCAGAAGCGTCATTGTATGACTGTGAATTATTCTCAGTGCTGTTTTCACTGTCATTTGCACCACTATCACCAGCATCATTTCCACTGTCATCGGTGCTGTCATCATCGTTTATAAGTCCAAACTTTATTGTTTCCTTAAATGTCAAATTTCGTCTCAGGAAAGGTCCAACCTTGATGTTATAATATTCATCAGTACTATATCCATCCGAAGTACTCATGCAGATAAGACCATTCGCATATACCTTTTTCTCCGTATCCATGCCGATGAATGAAATTATCAGATTAATAACCATGGCAGCCATCAAACACAGCCACATGACTATGAGTATTACTTTTCTGAATAGCCTTACCCCTTCTGACTTTTTAGATACGCTGTCACTGAATAATATCCACCTGATTATCCAGTAAAGCGACAAGACCATACAGCCTGCGTATGTTATCAGAACAGACGACAGCTCGAACCAGTATCTATAGTGATATCCTCGAGACAGTAAGCCTCCTACTCCATAGAAAATTCCTGCATACAACACCAATATCGCAGTAATTACAATTGCTGTCGGCCACTTATGCTTTATCCTGGTGTCTGCGTAAATTGCCTGACACAAATCCATTTTTGCATTTTCTGATAAAAACAATGCACCAATCTGCATGTCCGTCATCTGCTTTTGATTCGCCGGCACAGCATAGCACTTATCCAGCCACTCCTGCCAGCCCGGCTTATCACATAGGAACAAAACTGCAGCATTGCAAAAATAATAATCTCTTAAATATGGCAGCTTCACACAATTGATATCAACCATTGCAAGAGCCTGTGCGGCCAGATCATAGTTTGACATAAGAAGCTGCTGCTTAGCCATCACTATCAACACAACTGACTGAAGCTGCCTATTATTCCTGTATCTGGTTCTGTACATAGCCAAATTGTAATCATGCCTGTCCTGAAGGCTCCAATTCTCTGTCCTTTTCGCTGATATATTAACAACAGCGATCAGCATCAACACCAGAAAAATAATACATGCAAAAAAGAGCAATAAACATGATTTAATCATTCCTGAACTATAGTCATCCCTATGGAACATTCCAAACAACAAGCATAATGTCAAAACACTCCATACAACAGTCAATACTCTGTAAATCTGCACATATCTTTTCTGCCATAAGCCATTTTTGTATCCAATGGTATCAGGGGTGACAGTGTTTGAAAGCTCATAATAATTCATGCAATCCGCCTCTTTATCTCTGTAAATGAAATTGATTTATCCGTGGCTTAATTGTACCACGAATAAACCAATTTGTGTGAAATCTATTTTATCTGTATCTTCTTTCTCATGCGCATCTCCCACACATAGTAGGTCACAATAAGTAGTATTCCTGTTGTAAGCCAGGCTGCCGGATCTGCAAAGCACACACCGCCGTAACCAAATGGCTTTGACAGGGCAAGTATTGCAATCCATCTCGACACAAGCTCCATCGCACCGCTAAGCATAGGCACAAGACCCTTGTTAAGTCCCTGCAGACCGTTTCTGTATGCAAAAATCCATGCAAGAGGAAGCATGAAGACACTCGCGATTTTCAGATATTTCATAGCACAGTCAATGTCAGTTGCCGTAGGCGATGTGATAAACCAGCCTATCATGTACGGTCCGACAAAGCAGTTAATTGCTGCCGCTAAAACTGCGCAGCCTATACATATGAAAAAGCATGACTTCATACCCTTAAATATCCTGTCGTATCTTCCTGCTCCAAGATTTTGTCCGCAGTAAGTCGCAGCGGCTGTTCCAAGTGTAGGCATGGTCTGTGTCGCGATATTGCTGACCTTGGATGCGGCGGTATACGCAGCTACCACCTGCGAACCGAACACATTGACCGCAGCCTGGAAGATCATCGTTCCGATAGCAGTGATTGAATAGTTGAGTGCCATCTGCAGACCGATTGAGAGCATGCGCCAGATTCCGCTCCAGTCCATGTAATAATCCTCACGGCTGGTGCGCAGCAAATCATACTTCTTAAACATCACGATAAATGACAAAACTGCAGCAATTCCCTGCGAGATAACTGTCGCATAAGCAGCTCCTGCTGTGCCTGCCTTCACCACCACGATAAAGAATATATCCAGCACAATATTCAATACAGATGAAAAAATCAAAAAGTACAGCGGAGTCTTGCTGTCTCCGATACTTCGCAAAAGACCGGAAGCCACATTGTAGGACATGGTGCAGAAAATTCCCGCAAAAATGACCTTTATGTACGCATCAGCCATGACAAGTATATCATCAGGTGTATTGAGCCAGATAAGAAGCTGCCTCGACGCAAGCACTGTCGGAATCGTGAGCACCACTGAAACAATCACAGTAAGAATGATAGCTAAAGCCACATAATGCTTCAAAAGCTTCTCTTTTTTCGCACCAAACGCATGGCTTGCCATAACTCCAAAGCCCTGTGCTATTCCATTTGCAAAGCCAAGCACCAGAAACATAATACAGCCTGTCGAACCAACCGCCGCAAGCGCCTTTGAGCCCAGATACTGCCCCACGATAATCGTGTCCACCATATTATAGAACTGCTGAAACAGATTTCCCATCAGAACAGGAATCGAGAACAGCAGTATAATTTTCATTGGATTGCCTTTAGTCATGTCTGTCTTCATGTGTAAATACCCTCCCCAAAAATTCAATTCATAATAACTTTTCCCAGCAGGTTCACCCCTGCAGAAAATCTATTAAAAAAATGTGTGAACAAGCTCTTTTTCAAAGCCTCGTTCACACATTATATACACATATTTTCCAGTATTCAAGTACTATTTTCAAAATTTATAACTTATTTTTTAACAGTACGTTTATTCTTTCTTCCTCACACGATAATTCACATATCTCTTTATCAGGTAGTACACGACACCCCATGTCGGTACTCCGATGAACAGCCCCATTACTCCAAATAATCCATTTCCAAGGAAGATTGCAAATACCACCCAGAAAGGTGAGAGTCCTGTGGACTCACCGAGTATCTTTGGTCCGATAATATTGCCGTCCACCTGCTGTAAGATAATGATAAACAGCAAAAATATCACACCCTTTGACGGGCTGTCGAGCATGATGAGTATGGTGCTTGGTATGGCTCCAATGTACGGTCCAAAGAACGGTATGACATTGGTCACTCCGACTATCACGCTGATGAGTGCTACATACGGCATTCGCAGTATCAGGCAGCACACGAAACAGATAGCTCCGATTATGAGTGAATCAATGATTTTGCCACTGATAAAGCCACCGAATATCTTGTCGCTCTCCTTTAAGATGCTTGAAAGCACCTGTATATGGCGCTCCGGCAGAAATGCGCTCACGAGCTTTTTAGTCTGGCGTTTGAAGGTATCCTTGCTAAGAAGGACATAGATGGCAACGATGAATGCAACAAGACAGTTTACCGCTGTGCCAAAGATTCCCATAATACCGTTTATCACAAAGGTAACCTGTCCGAGCATATTGTCCTTTACCCATTCAGTAAAATAGCTTATGCCGTTATTGTATAGCTCAGTGATTATTTCCTTTGCCCTGTCATTGTTTTTGGCAAGCTCCGTGATTTTTTTCACAAGGTCCTGTATCTGATCCGGTAAAAGACTGACCGCATTTGTGATATTGCTTACAAGCTGTGGCACCACCATCATGATGAGCACTACAATAATGGCTATTATTATGGCCAGACTTATAAGTATTGACAACCCTCTCATAGAAGGTCTCTTTCCACACTTCTTTTCTATGGCTTTGCCAAGCGAATTGCTTAGCTTTCTGTCATAAAACTCTACCATCGGATTTATGAGATACGCCAGCACAATCCCCATGATGATTGGCATAAGTATGTTTATTATTCTCACTATCTGTGCCATTATTGCATCGAATTTAAATAGCACAAACACTAGCAGGATTGCTCCTGCTAGTGCTAAAAACTGTGAAAACCCTTTGGCCCATGCGACCTTTATGGTGTGCTTCATCTTATTATTCACTTCCATGCGCGATTCCTCCTCGTTTATTGTATGTCCGGAATGTAACAAGCTGATATTATATAGTCTTTAATCAATTCTAGCAACACTCTCGCCCTCTGTCAGCTCAAATGGTATTATCTCATGACATGAGCCTTTATGCAAATCTATCATGTTAAAAAGAAGCTCCACGCTGCGTGCCGCCATATCCTTGTGCGGCTGTCTGATAGATACAATCTTGGGATTGTAGTACTCTGCAAGTGTCGAACCATCAAAGCCTGTGATAGATATATCTTCCGGCACCCTGAGTCCCTTATCAAGTATTGCCCTTAAGGCACCGATTGCCATGACATCGGAAATCGCATAGACTGCGGTGATTTCTATATCCTTTTCCAAAAGCTTTTTCATCGCACGATATGCGCTGTCATATGAGAATCGCGCTCTCTCATAGTAACGCTCATCAGGTGTGATTCCATGCTTTTTTAAGCTGTTGAGATATCCGTTATGTCGCAGACGAGCTGTCTGTGAAAGCTCCAGATTGGCTCCAATCTCTGCTATCTTTGTATGTCCATGCTCGATGAGATAGTCGACGATTGTTTCCCCTGCCTTCTCATCATCAATGGAAACAGATGACAGCTCCTCCATGCTCCAGTTTTCTGCCGATGTGGTCACGATAACACACGGCACCTTAAACGAAGATGTATCCTCCGAGAAATCCTCCCTGCTGCCTCCGAGGAATATGATGCCAAGCGGCTTTCGCTCCCTGCATATGCGGTCTGTCACACTGCTTAGATTACTGTCCTCATCCAGATATGTGATGCTCAAAGAGTAGTCTGTTCTGTCTATTATCGACTGGATTTCCTCGACTACGTTTGCAAACAGCATATTAGAGGTACCCTTTACCAACAGATAAATATTTCTGGAAATGGTCTGCTTGAGCCTCTTTGCATTGGTATTTGGCACAAAGTTGTGTGCCTCAACTATTTTCATTATGGTTTCTTTTGCTGCAGGAGAAACATCCTGCCTGTTATTTAAAACTCGGGATACAGTTGTTACTGAGTATCCCGATTCTTTTGCTATATCTACAATTGTCATTGTTTTCCCCGTCCGGACAGCGATACGTCCTTTTACATTATATCCATGTGATATAATTTATTTCACTCGTTATATCATATATCCACAACTACAAAACCTGCTAATTTAGCTTAAGCCCCACATGTTTTCTTAACAAGTGTGGGGCTTAAAATAACATAAACTATATCCTCTTGTAAGCTATATTAACCCTTTACAGCTCCTGCGAGCACACCCTCTATAATGTACTTCTGACATACAATATAGAAGATAACAATTGGCAGAATCGCAAGCACGAGCATGGCCATCATTGCACCCCAGTCAATCATACCGTGGCTCTGCTTTAAGTACTGAATAGCAATTGGTATGGTTTTGTACTGGTTGATGTTTAAAACCAGTGATGGAAGAAGGTAATCATTCCATACCCACATTGCCTCAAGTATCGCTACTGTTACCGCTGTAGGACGAAGTATTGGAAATACAACCCTGAAATACATCTGTAATGGTGTACAGCCATCAATCATAGCTGCCTCTTCGATCTCTAATGAGATACTCTTTACAAATCCTGTAAACATAAACACAGCAAGTCCTGCTCCAAAGCCAAGATATACAATGATGATACCGAGTGGATTTGATAAATGAAGCATATTTGCAAATTTTGATAATGTAAACATTACCATCTGGAATGGTACAATCATAGAGAAAAGGCAAAGTGTATACATAAGCTTTGTGCCCTTAGTCTTTACACGAACTATGTACCATGCACACATTGAGCAGCAGAGTACAATAAGTACTACTGAGCCGACTGTGATGAAAAGTGAATTTCCAAAGCAGTCCCAGAAATGTGTCATTCTGAGACCATTCTTGTAGTTTAATGTGCTACAGAAAAGCCTTGACATACCATCCTTGAAGGCTTCAAAGCCCTCAGTGATAGATACTGTGCTGATTCCAAACGGATGCTTGAATATGTAGGCTTTTCTCTTAAATGAATTGAGTAACACCATAAAGATTGGTGAAATCCAAAGTACTGATAAAACAGTGAATAATAATGTGATTATCCAACCGTGCTTGGCCTGTCTTACGGCACTGACTTCCTGCGTTTTTTTCTGTTTTGCCATTAGTCCTGTACCTCCTTGCTTGTAGTAATCTTATTCTGTGCAAGTGCGATAATTGCAACAATTATAAAGAATATAACAGCCTTTGCCTGGCCTACGCCCTGCCATCCTGTTGTTCCATACATGGTGTTGTAGATATTTAAGGCAAGCAGCTCTGACATCTTTCCCGGATTACCGCCTGTAAGAGCTAAGTTCTGGTCGAACAGCTTGAAGCCGTTTGTCAGTGTCAGGAATGTACAGATTGTGATTGTCGGCATAAGCATTGGAAGAATAACGCTCTTTAAGAGCTGCCATCTGTTGGCTCCATCAATCTTTGCTGCCTCAATAAGCTCACCCGGTATATTCTGAATACCTGCGATGTAGATAATCATCATATATCCAATCTGCTGCCAGCATACTACTGCGATAAGTCCCCAGAATGCTGACCACTCTGAGCTTACGATTGTCTTTGAATAGTTCTGCAGGATAGAGTTAAAAATCATCAACCATACATATGAGAGTACGATTCCACCGATCAGGTTTGGAAGGAAGAATACTGTACGGAAAAGATTTGTTCCTCTGATTCCTTTTGTAAGCGCCATTGCTATTGCAAATGATACGATATTGATAATCAGTACCGAAACTACTGTAAATAGTGCTGTGTACCAGATTGAATGAATAAAGGTTGTATCCACACTGCCGTTTACAACAAAAATCCTTGTGTAATTTTTAAATCCCACCCATTTCCAGTCTGTAACAGTGGAGAATTTACAAAATGAAAGGAAGATACCATATACGAACGGTACAATAAATCCTATTGTAAATGCTGCCATTGTCGGTAAAGCGAAGATCCAAAATTTTTTTCTAATCGACTTTTCCATAACAAATATACCTTTCTTAAAAAAATATGGGGTGAGTGACTGCCACTCACCCCACTTTTACTACTTTTTACTAACTTTTAGAGAATTTTACTGCTCGTTCTGAAGATCCCAGTAATAAGCCCATTTCTCTGAGAATGCCTTTGCAACGTCATCCCATGAACCATTACGCTCTGTGTACTCTGTGAGTGGAGCAAGGAAATCAGCTCTCCAGTCATCTACTGAAGGTGTTGCGTTGAATGACCATGCTACTGATGTCTTGCCTTCCTTTGCAAGTTCTGATGCTACATTAGCAAAAGCGTTCTTTGACTCATAGTCGCCTGTGAATGTATCGAATGGAGCTGAAAGACCCATTTTATTAACGATTGCATCACGTCCGTCATCACTTGTGATTACCCAGTTGAGGAATTCAAGTGTTGCATCAATATCCTTCTGATCTGCCTTAGCGTTTACTGTCCAGTGGTTCTCTGTACCAACTGCAAGTCCCTCGTTCGCGTCATCTACACCGAAGTAGATAGGCATCATTGAAAGGTCAGACTGCTTAACTGTGTATCCGTTCTCGTTGTCATCTGCGAAGTTAGCATACTCCCAGTCACCATTCTGGTAGAATACAGCCTCTTCCATACCAAGCTCTGACTCAGCATTTAAGCTTCCTGAATCAAGTGTAGCCTTGTCTGCTGCTGATGTATTTGTGTACATATCCCAAACTCTCTTGAAGTTGTCCATGTACTTACCTGTAACTTCCTTCTGTCCTGCTGTGAGATCACATCCTGCATCCTTGAACTCATAGTAGAGTGCGAGACCTGCGAGATGTCCTGTGAATCTCCAGTTAGATCCGCTGTCAAGTCCTGCTGAAGCAAATGCCTCTGTAAGATGTAAGTCACAAGCTTTGTTGATGTCATCTACATGCTCGTTGATATCAGTTGCAACCTTCTCTAATGTATCAAGATCCTTGATATCATCTACTGACTTGATAACTGCTCCAGAGTAGTTGCTGCAGTATTTCTCAAGAATTGCCTTGTTGTAGATGATTCCGTAGCACTCATAGCAGTTAGCTACTGATGCAATCTTGCCATTGTACTCAAGTGCAAGTGACTTATCTGTAAGGTGCTTGTAAATCTCGCTGTCCTTTAAGTCATATATGTATTTGTCATACTCTGCGCAGTCTGATGTGCTTCCGATATTGAAGATTGTAGGAGCCTCCTTCTTAGCAAGCTCAGACTTAAGTGTTGTCTTGTACTGTCCATCAGCTGCTGTTACTACTGTAACCTGTACGCCTGTCTCATCTGTGTACTTCTCTGCAAGATCCTGCCATGCCTGATCTGTCTCCGGCTTGAAGTTTAACATGTAAACTGAGCCATCGCCGCCCTTTGCAGATGAGCCTTTCTCTGTTCCGTCTCCGCTTCCTGATCCACATCCGGCAAGCATTGTTGCTACCATTGAAGAAGCGAGTAATACTGTTACTAATTTCTTTTTCATTTTAAACCCTCCTAAAAGATTTAATATTAAAATTGTCTTTGCAAACATTATTGGTTGTTTTCGGTAATGTTTGCGGTAACGTTTTCACAAGAATTATTATAGACAGTTTCATGTAGTTTCGCAAGAGGATTTTGTCTTTTCTGTATATATTAATAAAAACACCAGGTATTTTTTGGCAATTTTTCACAAAGAATTGCAAAAAAATAAGTATTCTCACACTGGCGTTTGGTCATTTTAGTTATTTTCGACTATCCGTTTTGTGTAAAAATACTTTTGTTATTTTTATTCATTTCATCTATCAGAGCCTGCTTTTGTGCGCGCTTGAGCTGTTTTATATGATACTCCCTGCTCATTGCCTCCTCTTTCGTGGCAAAGTGCTCGAAATAGACCAGCTCCACAGGTCTGCGTGTCTTTGTATATTTGGCACCTTTCCCGGAGTTATGCGCTTTTATGCGCTTTTTCAGGTCATTTGTCCAACCGGTATAAAGTGTGCCGTCAGCACACCTTACAATATATGTATAATTTTCATCCATATCTGCTTTGTCCATCTCAATAATCAACGCTGTGCTTATGACATGACAATATGATATCAGGCCTGCCCCTGAATCGTAGTGCCATAGCCTGACATAAGCATAAACTCTGCTCTGTCGACCACTCTGCAGCTGCCACGGTTGTCTGTCTTTACGCTGTATAGTATCTCATCTGCCACATGTAAAAAATCCCACACTCTGTTTTCTTCTTTTGGTACATCGCAATACATGCCCTGTGTGATTGTGACAATAGGCAGCATCTTTGAAAACCGGTGTGGCAGAGTCAGCTCCATAACCTTGCGGCGAAGCTCCTCCACATATTCTTTAGCATCTTCCTTTGATATATTCTCGTATATGACTACAAACTCGTCCCCGCCGTATCTGGCACAAAAACCTCCATGTACTCCCGCAACTTTGCTTATACAGTCCGCAATCGCAATCAGACATCTGTCCCCCTCCTGATGCCCGTAATTATCATTGTACTCCTTGAAATAATCCACATCCAGTATCTCAATAGCAAAATTGTGACCACATTTATGAGCATGCGAAAACATCTCATCCGCCTGTATATTAAGCTTTCGCCTGTTTGCCATGCCTGTAAGCGGATCTGTCTCAGACTGCGCCGCAAGAAGCTTATTCTCCTTCTCAATTTTTTTCTTGGCACGATTTACCTTCTCGAAATTCGCCCTAAGCTCTATGACCTCTTTTATCATAGCCTTGGCCTCAAGCTCCTTGCGCTCGGAAAGCTCATAGTACAGCCCTGCCGCCTGCAGATACTCTGCACCCATATGGTGCTTTCTGTAAAATCTGATTTTAAGACCTAAAAGTCTCATCTGCATGCTTGTGACCTTAAGATTGTTTATCATCGGCTCCATAAGCTCCATCAGATGCCAGAATTCATCAATCTTTTCACTCTCGAAAAGCACCTCGAGATACACAAAGAAATCCTCTATCAGATCCATAAAAAGCATATCCTGCGTGATTACACCATCAATGCGCCTGATACACTCGTCACGTTTTTCAATCTGTCCGCTTTTATGCATGTAAAAGGTTCTGCTGATAAGCATTCCAAGCCTGTCGATTGCATCTGCATACGGCAGATGCTCCCTCTCCACAATCTCAAGAATCTCATCTATTCCGGTAAAGTCACTCTCCAGTACCTTGCAGTTTATCATATTCTCATAAAGAGATATCATCCTGGTGTGATATGAAGGTTCATCCGGTGCGGAAGCTATGTATTCCATGGCTTTTTGAAAATATTCCATGGCCTCCTTATATCTGCCCACTTTGATATTTAAAGCTCCGCAATTGACATTTATAATGCTCTGTTCTTCCAACAGGCCATACTTCTTGCAGTACATCAGTCCATCCAGATAATAGTCATATGCTACCGGCTGATTGCCTCTGCCTGACGTGATGATACCAAGTATATTGCATGCGCGCGCCAGCATGCTCCAGCTCTGCGCCTTCTCCAGATGATCTATCGCCCTGACCACGATATCAAAAATGTTATCGTAGTCATTCAGGCAATAAAGTATCATGGCAAGATGATAGTATCCGAAGCCCAGGAGCTTTGAATCTGCTGTCTTTTCTCCGTAATCTATCAGCTCATGGCAATATCTGATTGTGAGCTCGGCATCCTTTCTGTAATTGTCAAGAATGCCATTTGTCCAGTTTTTCACACTCTCATTGTATTCATTAAACTCCACTTTTCACCTCTATATATCTCCGAAATAGTCCATAGGATTGACCGGTTTTCCATCCTGTTCCATAGCAAAATACACATTGGTGCCCTCAACAGTATAGTATCTGGTCACCTTTCCAACTGTTCCAAGTGTTTCTCCTGCCTCAAGCACATCGCCTTCACTGCAGGTTAGATTTGCAAGCTGTCCGTAAGTAGCCGTATAGCCGTCTCCTAAATCCTGCACTACTGTGCAGCCTGTCTCTGCGCTGTCATATATGTCTATAATCCTGCCCTCGGTAACTGAGCATACCGCATCTCCTTCGTTTGCACGTATTACCATGCCACGATTATACTGATACTGGTCGAGTGTCGGGAAATAAACCGTCTTGTCCATGGAAAACGGCAAAAGCACATCTCCCTTTACAGGCCAGTTTGTCACATTTTCCGGGACAAAATGCAGTTGTTTTTCCGTGGGCTGCTGATTTTCCTGCTGCCCTGCAGCTGATTCTTCCTGTCCCATTTTTTTCTCTGAGTCTACTTTTTCTGTAGTTTTCTGTGGTGTCTTTTTCTCTGTAGGCTCAACTATAGACGAAGTCTGTGAAATTTCTGTTGGTATCTCGTCTTTCCCGGGTTTCTGTGTTGAATATACCGCTGCAAATCCTATGGCTCCAGCCACGAGACATGCCGCTGCTGCAATTTGTTGTTTTTTCATAGGACATTACCTCCATCATCTGAATTGTTCTGATGATAGTATGTCCTGTCTGCATGGATTTATTCATGCTTTTTCTATTTTGCGGCACCAATTATATTTGATAATTGTGCAAACTGTGCAAGACTTAGAGCCTCACCACGCACATTTACAGGGACTCCGAGAGCCTCTATGCTCTGCTGTATCTGCTCCTTGGTCAGTCCCATACCACCGAAATTGTTGAGCCCGTTTGCAAGAGTTTTCCTGCGCTGGTTGAAGGATGCCCTGATGATTTTGAACATCAGCTTTTCATCCTCTACGTCAACCACCGGCTTTTCGTATCGCTTGAGCGATATAACAGAGCTTCCTACCTTTGGCTGTGGCATGAAACAGCTTGGCGGCACATTTACCACTATCTCAGGGTGCGAATAATACTGCACAGCAAGTGACAGAGCTCCGTAATCCTTCTTGCCGGGAGCTGCCTGCATACGGTCTGCGACCTCCTTCTGCACCATAATTGTAATACTGTCTATCGGCACATGACTCTCGAACAGCCCCATAATAATAGGTGTCGTTATGTAATATGGCAGGTTTGCAACAACCTTTATCGGCTTACCATTATTATATTCTTCTGCCAGAGCATTTATGTCTACCTTTAATATATCATCATTTATGACCTTTACATTATCATATTCACTCAGAGTATCCTTAAGTATAGGTATCAGATTTGTATCTATCTCGACTGCTATTACCTGGCGCGCCGACTCACACAGATACTGTGTCATCGTACCTATTCCCGGGCCTATCTCAAGTATCATATCGTCCTTTGTGATGCCGGCCGAGTCTATGATTTCCTCCAAAATGCCTGTATCAATAAGGAAGTTCTGTCCGAATTTCTTTTGAAAATTGAAATTGTATTTCTGCAGAACCTCGATTGTGTTCTTAGGATTTCCCAAATATGCCATGATATGCACTCCTTGTGTCGTTTCATCTGATGCGACAGTCTAACTGCTGTCTTTATTTTTTATATTATCACATGAAATGCCTTTATTTCAATTATATTCGTGAATTTTCGCGGTTTTGTCGGAAGCCTGGAACGAAAAGCATGAACCGCCGCCCTGCCATAGGGCACGTACACTCCCGCGTGAGCTACGCTTCGCAGTTAAGATTCTGTACGGATTATGTCTAAAGATTTTCTATGCTTGACGAAACCGGCTTTTATGCACCGTCCATGGCGCATAACGCCTTGCCCAGCCGTCCATGGCTGGGCATTTCTGCGTATTTAAGCATAATCCTACAGTATCTAAACCGCTTCGCTATTCGCTCACGCGGGAGTGTACCGTGCCCCATGGCAGGGCGGCGGTTCCCGACTTTCGTCCCTCATGTTGTGGCTCAATCACTTACACGCGTGAAAAGTTCAAATGCATTTGCACGGGTTTTGCGCTCTACCTCATCAGGCGTAGTGCCTTTGATTTCTGCTATCTTTGATATTACATATGGAATGTTTGACGAATCATTCCTCGTGCCTCGATGTGGCTCCGGAGCCATGTATGGACAATCTGTCTCAAGAAGGATTCTATCAAGTGGAAGCTCTGACACTGTCTGTACCAGCTTCTTTGCATTCTTGAAAGTTACGACACCTCCAACTCCGATATAATACCCCAGCTTTACATACTCCAGTGCCATCTCCGGTGAATAGGAATAGCAGTGTATCACGCCGCGGATATCCTTTTTTGCTGCCTCTGTCATGATTTCCATGGTGTCCTGTGCTGCATCACGCGAGTGGATGATAACCGGCAGCGATGCTTCTGCTGCAAGCTCAAGCTGACGCTTAAACCAGTAGCGCTGGTTTTCCTGCACCTTTGGCTCCTTATCCCAGTAATAGTCCAGTCCGATTTCCCCGACTGCAACAGTCCTTTCCCATGCAGTCTGTTCCCTAAGCCATGCAAAGGTTTCCTCGTTTAAATCAGCTACGTCGCTTGGATGCACTCCAACCGCTGCATATATAAAGTCATATTTCTTTGCAAGCTCTATTGTAGTCATGGTAGAGCCAATAGAAGCCCCGACATTTATTATCGGGGCAACTCCTTTTTCATGGACGCGTTTTATTGTTTCATCACGGTCGTCCTTAAATCTGTCATCATCATAATGGGCATGTGTTTCAAATATCATTAATTACTGTGTCCTTCCTCCGCCCAAAGCTTATCGGCACAAGGCTTCCATGCCTGCGCATACTCCTTACACTTGTTGCACAGATGCTCTGCGCTCTCAGGTGACTGCAAATCAGTTGATTTTGCCCCTGTTTCCTTTACGAGCCGCTGTAAGATCTCAGGATTTTCAAGCATAGGACATGGTCTGTAGTGATTCTCATTAAATGGCTGGTTATCATGATATGCCATGAAAAGCGGCTGTTTCAAAATCTCAAGCATGCTGTGTGTACGGATGTTGGCTCCTGAGTAGTGGATAAATACACATGGCTCAGCATCACCGTTGGCATTGATATGGAAGTAGTTTCTTCCTCCTGCGATACAGCCTCCGACAAACTCGCCGTCGTTCTGGAAATCCATTGTGAAAATTCCCTTGCCGCTTGTCATATTTCTGATTTCACGGACACGGTCCTTGATGTAAAGCCTCTGCTTAGGGTTTGGTAAGAGTTCCAGTGATGCATCGTTTCCGACAGGCATATAGTGGAAGTAAAGCGCATAGCGGCAGCCCTTTTCCACAATCATGTCGATAAACTCATCACTGGTAACTGTCTTATAGTTCTTTGAAGTGTAACATATTGATGTACCGAAAACAAGTCCGTTTTCCTTAAGCAAATCCATTGCATGCATAACCTTTGCAAATACACCTGTGCCTCGTCTTAAGTCGTTTACCTCTGAGAAGCCCTCAAGACTTATTGCAAGGTACAGATTTCCGATACGCTTTAAGTCTGCGCAGAAGGCCTCATCCACGAGTGTGCCGTTTGTGAATGCCAGAAATGCACAGTCGTTGTGCTTCTCACAGAGCTTAACAAGGTCTGCTTTTCTGACAAGAGGCTCTCCTCCTGTGAACATATACAGATATACTCCAAGCTCCTTGCCCTGTGTTACAACCTTATCCATCTCATCAAAGGTAAGGTTCAGCTTGTGGCCATACTCTGCTGCCCAGCAGCCTGTACAGTGCAGATTGCAGGCACTTGTCGGATCCATAAGAATGAGCCATGGCACATTGCAGCCATACTTTTCACGATTTTTACGGATGGTTTTTGTGCCGTAAACAAATGCCTCAAAGCCCAGATTGAGCGCGATTGTCTTTAATACATGAGGATCTATCTCGTTGATAAGACGATGCATGTACTTGTTGAGCGTGCAGTCCTTATCACAGATCATCTTGCGCGCACTGTCATAGTTTAAATCAATCTTCTCATCGCCCATAAATTTCTGCCACATGTCGATAAGCTTTACAACCTCTGTCTCCGGGTCCTTGCAAAGTCCTTTTACAATGTTGTCACATATTTTTGATGCAGCAAGTCTCGCTGCCTGATGTCCTAAATTTCCCACTTTGTATTCCTCCTTATTGTTTCAACGGTATTTCTGACGACAAATAAATTTAGTATTCCGTCAAGACTCAAATTCAGTCCTATTAATCTCACTATCATGCCTGCGGTCTCAAATGGTGTCACAAGAAGCAGTATTCCCACAAATGCCACTACAAAC
Organism: Agathobacter rectalis ATCC 33656; assembly: GCF_000020605.1. Classification (NCBI taxonomy): domain Bacteria; kingdom Bacillati; phylum Bacillota; class Clostridia; order Lachnospirales; family Lachnospiraceae; genus Agathobacter; species Agathobacter rectalis. Next base: position 221,436 of record NC_012781.1, on the reverse strand, counting down.
GACATCACGAGTATGAGCCACCATCTCTTGATGCCAAAACGCTTTGCTTCCACTGCAGTCTGTATCTTGAACGCTCCATCTACCAACATAAAAATGCCTATTGCTGTAGACAATATCTCTATAATATACTCAGTTTTTTTAATAATTATGATTCCAAGCACTATTGAAACTATCCCAAGCGCCAGGTCAAACTGAAACGCAAGCTGAAATAAATCCTTTGCAAAATATCCGGACAACTTTGTCACTCCGTATACTATGAGAAACACTCCATACACCACGCACAAAGTCCTAAGTCCAAGCTGTGGCGCAAATAACAAAGCTGCCCCCAATGCAATCAGGCATATTGTCATGACAGTGTATGCATTTTTCACACGTACCAATGTGTGCATAAAGTATCTCCCTCCTTTTTGTCTGCTATTCTAATCCACCATAATCGTCTTTAAAATGGACAAAAAAATAAGAGTGTCTGAAATTCAGACACTCTGTCAAATCTGTTCGAATTATTTTGTCATACAATATCCGCCTGCCTACAGACAGCACTCAATCATATCATAAATTGTGGCATCGAAAGAGTCACCTATTCTCTTAACAATATCTCTGTTGTATTGGCTTTTTGACAGTCCAACGCCATTTGCCGTAATGTTCTCAGGCAAACGGCTCATCATACTGCCTCTCTCAATCCACTTAATTGTACTGCCCACGATTCCGTTGCTGTAAAACGCCGTGATAAAAGCAATGTCACTATCATCCAGGCTGTAGCCCTCTGCCTTTTCCAACACAAAGCGGCGCACCACCTGCGTAACCACGGCATCCAGATATGTCCTTAATACCCTGCCGTTTTCCGATGCATAAATGTGCATTATCGCCTCGCGGTTATTAAGAATAAGGGCAGCGACTCTGGCATATGCATCATGAAATGTCACGCCTTCCTTTGCCTCATCCATCACAAGCCTGACCTCGTCCTCAAATATGGCCTCAAGCACATCATATATGTCCTTGAAATAATAGTAAAATGTATTTCTGTTTATCTCACACTGCTCGCATATATCCTTGACTGTAATCCTGTCAAGCGGTTTGTTTTTCAGTATATGTAAAAAAGTCTGCATTATGGCTTTTCTGGTAAATGTTGCCATGTGTATATCTCCTGCTATGCTGTGCCTGCTGTGCTGCTGTTCACATTAAGGTATGAACAATAACATCGTGTCTCCCTCACTCAGCGTGCGCGTATTATACATAAACCATACTCTCAACCGCCATTATATTAGATTGTTATATTTTTGTCAAACTATGTCTCCGTGTAACTTCAAACTAAATTCAAAGGCCAACACCAAAAGAAAGAAACATATCCATTAAAATCCAAAGTCTGCATAATCCTGCGGCAGAAATCTATGATAAATAATATGGCAGCCCTCATCATGGAAGCAATAGTAGTATGTGTCATCCGGCTCATTTAAGAAGCGGATGTAGCAGTCAAACTCGCCGTTTTGCATATCCTTTTTCTCGATATTGTCCGAGTATTTGTAAAACAGCTCAGTTATCTGCTCCATGGTGCAGCCATGCGTGCCGACAAGTGCAATCAGCTCACTTATAAACTCGTTGTCAGCTGTGTTTTCATGCACATACTCACTGCCCTCAGGTGGTATCTCTATGCAGAAACGCTCATTTTTTGCGGTGACCTTTATCTCACCTATGGTGTCAGTAAGCTGTTTTGGCAGGTTGTTTGGAGCAAGGATTTCAAGCATCTGCTGCTCTGAAATCATGCCGGTTGCAATTTTATTATCAGCCCCTGCGCACTCAAAGAAATGTCTGAGCGTGGAAAGAGGATAATACAGTCTGACTATTTCCTTCCTGTAGCCAAGCTTTGCCTGCTGCTCCTTTACAATGTCAATAAGGCTCTTCGCTAGACGAGCGTAACCGGTGGCGCTATAATCGCTGCTGTAATTGTCTCTATAATCGCCGCTGTAATTGCCTTTATAATCGCCACTATAATTCACTTTGTCGTCAAAATCGCTTGTTTTCGTCATACCGATAGCTTCTCTTCCTCCCGGCTTTTAAGGTTTTTCTAGGGCATGCTCACCTTATCGAGTATTCCTGTCAGGTGTGCTATAGCCACGCCATAGTTTGTCATCGGCACATGCTGAGTGCGTGCCCTGTCTATTCTTGATAATACATATTTTCTGTTAAACATGCAAGCACCGCACTGAATAACGAGATCGTACTGAGAAAGATTATCAGGGAAGTCTGTACCGCTTGTAATATCCACGGTAAGCTCCTCACCGACACGCTTTCGAAGCAGGTTCGGAAGCTTCACCCTGCCTATATCCTCTGCAAGAGGCGCATGTGTACAGCACTCTGCGATAAGCACTCTTGAGGATGGCTTTAAGGCATCAATTGCCCTTGCGCTCTCCACATAATATGGCAGATCACCCTTGTATGCTGCAAAAAGCACTGAAAATGATGTGAGCATACTCTCCGCCGGTTTGTGCTCGTACACATAGCCAAACACCTGTGAATCTGTCACGATGAGCTTTGGCGCGTGAGATAATGCTGCAAGCGCATCTGTCATTTTGTCAGTCGTCGTGCTCATCACAAGACATTTTCTATCGAGCAATTCCCTGAGTGTCTGCACCTGTGGCAATATGAGTCTGCCCTTTGGCGCCTGGATATCCTGCGGCATAACAAGAAGCACCAGGTCTGTCTGAGAAACAAGGTCTCCCAGGATAAATTCCTGTCCGAAATCCTCAGGCAAAAGGCGTGTGAGTGCAGAGATAACGGCATCCATTCCCTTGCCCTTTAATGCGCTGACTGCTACAACCTCAAAGCTATTGTCTGCATTTTTGCCCATCACAGCACTGTTTTCCTCATAAACCCAGCACTTCGCGGCCTCTATTGCAGCATTGTCAAGCTTTCCCCTGCTCTTTTCCTGAGCCTCTGCGGAAAGCAAAATCTCGTCTATCTTGTTTAAGGCAAATACAACCGGAGTATGTTTTTTTGCAAATAGCAGGCTCCACTCTGCCTCATCCTTAAAAGCCTTTTTAAATGGTACCCCTGCCTTCTTTGCAGCAATGACCTCTGCAATATCAAGCACTACAACGGCTATGTCTGTCTTCTCTGCTGCCAGATGGGTCTTTTCCACTCGTCTTTCACCAAGCTCACTGTCATCATCAAAGCCCGCCGTATCAATAATCACGCACGGTCCGAGCGGATGTATCTCCATCGGCTTGTACACAGGGTCGGTTGTCGTACCTGCCACGTCAGCTACAATGGAAACCTCCTGCTTTGTAACCGCATTTATCAGAGATGACTTACCACTGTTTGTCTTTCCGTATATACCTATATGAAGTCTGTTGGCAGAAGGCGTCTCATTCAAATTTCCCATATTTCCTCCTTTAGAAACGGAAATCACGCTTTCCGTCTGCAATATCATGTATATGCTCATAGCAGGTCTGCTTAACCTTTGGATTGGTAATCTTTTCTATTTCCCTATCGATGAGCTTCATTCCAAGCTCTCTTGTCTGCGGGCTTGCATAGTCCTCGAGATACTCCTTAAGTGTCATGAGTGCGTTCGGATGACAGCAATTAAGTATCTGCATGCTCTTGCACAGTGCCATAAAACGGTCTCCCGTTCTGCCTTCTCTGTAGCAGGCTGTACAGAAGGACGGAATATAGTCCATCTTCATAAGCCAGTTTACCACCTCGTCAAGTGTTCTCTGGTCGCTGACATCAAACTGCTCCGATGTTGCCTCTGCATTTTTCTCAGCCTCCGGGTCTGCATAGCCTCCAACACTTGTCTTTGATGCGCCGCTGATCTGTGAAACACCGAGCGGCAGAACCTTTTCACGGACAGTCTGGCTCTCACGGGTTGAGATTATCATTCCTGTGTATGGCACTGAAATACGGATAAGTGCGCATATTTTGGCGAAGGTATCATCACTGATGCCATTGTCAAATACATCCGGGTCTATATCATCTGCGTGCTTTATACGCGGCACACTGATGGTGTGAGGACCTACACCGTGCACTGCCTCAAGGTGCTCTGCATGCATCAAAAGTCCTGCAAACTCGTACTTGTATTTGTCCAGTCCGAAAAGTACACCAAGTCCCACATCGTCAATGCCGCCCTCCATAGCACGGTCCATTGCCTCTGTGTGATATGCATAGTCATGTTTTGGTCCTGTCGGATGAAGCTGCTCATAGCTCTCCTTGTGATATGTCTCCTGGAAGAGTATGTAGGTTCCGATTCCTGCCTCCTTGAGCTTTCTGTAATTCTCCACTGTAGTGGCAGCGATATTTACATTTACACGGCGGATAGCTCCGTTTTTGTGCTTGATGCTGTAGATTGTGTTGATACACTCGAGAATATACTCAATCGGATTGTTTACAGGGTCCTCTCCTGCCTCGATTGCAAGACGCTTGTGTCCCATATCCTGAAGGGCTGTGACCTCCTTTACTATCTCCTCCTGAGTGAGCTTCTTTCTCGCAATATGCTTATTTTTCATGTGATATGGACAGTAAACACAGCCGTTCACACAATAGTTTGACAGATAAAGCGGTGCAAAAAGCACGATTCTGTTTCCGTAGAAATCCTTCTTTATCTGCTGTGCAAGCTTGTAAACCTCGTCAAGCTTCTCCGGAATCTCACAGGCTAAAAGCACTGATGCCTCTCTGTGTGTGAGTCCTTTTTTTAGCTTTGCTTTCTCGATAATCGCATCGATAAGCCCTATATTATTTTTGTTTGCCTCTGCGTATTCGAGAGTCTCTTTGATTTCCTCGTCTGAAATAAATTCTTCAGCCTTTAATGATTTTACGTTATACATTTTTATCTCCTTCTATATCCTGGTGTTGTTTTATATTTATTAATCGTAACTATTAATCAAAAATTTGCGTAGTCCCCACGCGACACCACCACCTGATAGCCGATGCTCTTCATCCGGTTTTCCATACAGTAGCGGCACTCTGCCGCCTCATCTCCGGTGCAGATTTTATTGTCGTAGAGCTTGTATTTGTCACGAACATTGACCGGTGAGAGGTTTGGCATCACAACATTGGCACCCGACTGTATACCCTTTTCCCTGCCGAGCGGATGGATTGTGCCAAGCGCTGTTGTGGCAGGCAGCAGCACTTTTGGATGTATGAGCCTGATGATTGAAAGCAGGCGAAGCGTCTCATCCATCGTACCTGACTTCTCGTTTGCAAAAGGTGTATCCTTCTGCGATATGAACGGACCGATTCCAACCATGTGAGGCTCAAGCTCCTTTATAAACTGCAAATCCTCGTACAAGGTCTCCACTGTCTGTCCCGGCGATCCGACCATGAAGCCGCATCCCACCTGATATCCTATCTCTTTCAAATCCCAAAGGCACTGCTTTCTGTTTTCAAGTGACATCTCTGCCGGATGAAGCCTACTGTAATGCTTTTCATCCGCAGTCTCATGGCGCAGCAGATATCTGTCTGCCCCTGCATCAAAATAGCTCTGATAGCTCTCCTTTGACTTTTCTCCGATAGAGAGTGTAACTGCGCAGTCCGGATACTTTGCCTTAATCCCGGACACTATCTCACAGATGCGCTCATCCGTGTAATACGGATCTTCACCTCCCTGCAGCACAAAGGTACGAAAACCAAGCTCATAGCCGCTCTCGCAGCATGCCATAATCTGCTCCGTACTCAGGCGGTAGCGGTCCGCGTGAGTATTGCTGTGCCTTATGCCGCAGTAGAGACAGTCGTTTTTGCAGTAGTTGGTAAACTCTATCAGCCCTCGTATAAAAACCTGATTGCCATAGGTCTCGTGTGCTTTCTCAGATGCCCTCTTTCTAAGGTAATCAACTGCCTGCATATCATCCGTTTCAAGCAGCATATGCAGCTGCTCGAGGGTGATATTCCGGCAGGCCGTAATTTCATCTATAATTTTTATTATTGCTGTATTGTCAGTCATGCTTTCTCCTGTAGTCTGGTCTGCTTTATTTATTAGAGTAAACTGTCTTCACTCCTATGCCATCCAGCCTGCCAATCCTGCCGGACAGAGCACTGATAATATCCTGTGGTGCGTCAATCGCCACACTGATGATATTCACGTTCTTTTTCTCGTATGGGATACCCATGCGCCCAACAATGAAGCTGCCGTACTCATGCAGCAGATGATTAAGCTGCTCAACCGAATCCGGATTTTCAACTATAATGCCGATTAGGGCTATTCTTGTTTCCATGCGTTACTCCTTATATCTTGTATTTAATATGAACAAAGCTCTTTGTTCACTAAAAGAAGGGTGCACTTCGCCGGAAGTACACCCTTAATCTCAAAATGTTCTTCCTCCTCATACGTGAATCAACTATCATCTGCTCACAGTATTTGGTGTCAGTGACTCTGAATTATGACATCAGAGCCTTCAATGTCTGCAGGCTTGAAGAAAGAGAGCTGTTATCAGCATGTCTCGCTTCTTGCGTGCTATCTAATATCTAATCTGATTGTATCATGTCTAAATCATTTCAACAACATTATATCTGCTTGTTTCCCGAAATATACACTATTTTGGGACAAAAAAAGAACAGCCATCGTTCTGCTGTCCTTTAGGAGAAGGTATTTTACTATGGGGATAGTAAAAATATATAATGTATTGGGGGGTTTTTACGTTAATTATAGTATCACGTGTCATGAAAAATGTCTATTATCGTGATGCACAAACTTGCATAAATTCTCGATTATTTTTTATGCAATATGTATATCATTGATTTAAGATAATCATTTGGTTACAATTACAGCCCATTAAGAATTTCAATATTTTTGAAAAGAAATCTACTTACAAGTTGACTTTTTTAACCTAAAGGAAGAAAATAGAAACATAAATTGGAAGGAAAGGAGCGGACTCTCATGAAGAAAATACTGGTTTTACCACTGTTGCTTTGTCTTATATTCTGCTCCTTTCTAAGTCTCGACAAAAATCTGGACGAATTTGATCCTGACCGCACAGCATACGGTTCATACGATCACAGGGTTGTCTGGGGCTCTTATGCCTCTTCTGATAAGGCCGCGCTTCCACAGCAGGAAGTTTTGGACTCACGCGCAGTACTTTATTCAGAGTCAGATATGTCGGCACTCATGGATTGCCAGTATATAGAAGAAATACCTTCTTTTCCTGCAGTCATATGCCGCATCCGTACCTCTTCGCTTGGTTTTCTAGGCAGGCTTACATCCAATTTAAGCTGGCTGGGTGCGTTACTCCAGTTAATACATATTATTTTATTCGCATATGCCGCTATCGTGGTCATGCGCATATGCCTCACAAACACGAGCCGGCGCTTTATTATCCGTTTTATCCACGACAAGGATGGGCATAAACTAATTTCCTTCGCTGATTATTTCAAAACTCGCGCATATGCGGAGGAAATATAACTTAGATACATTAAATAAACATTTTCTCCGCGTCATGCTGACAAAGTAAAACGGAGGATTTAAAATGCTTGAAACAATAATAATTGTCGTGTGTGCTGCCGTTTGTATCGGCGCTGCAGCCTATGCCTGGTGGATGGAGAACGGTCCTGAGAAGGACGACAGTGATGCAGCCGGAAAGAACAGCCATAGCCATGCTTATACCAGATGCGACAGCAATATCAAGGATGATATTGTCTTTCACAAAGCACACAAATAATGATAACATTTATCAACATTAGTAACTATAAACCTAAATAAATTATCTCACCCAATTCGTCATGCATCATCTTTAACCCGGATGATTTATGGCAGAACAAAACGAGCCGCAATCCTGTTGGTATCAGGATTGCGGCTCGTTTTTATATTTCTGTATCTTCACCTCTGCAAAACGATGTGCTAAATATTAAGCATATCGCTGAGCTCCTTAAGTGCTCCGTCTGTCTCATGTGCAAGAACCTTCTTTGCAAGCAGCTTTCCAAGCTGAACACCTTCCTGGTCGAAGCTGTTTACATTCCATAAGAAGCCCTGGAACATAATCTTGTTCTCAAAGTGTGCAAGGAGTGCACCAAGAGATGCAGGATTTACCTGGTCTCCGATGATGATGCTTGAAGGACGTCCACCCTCGAAGTTCTTGTTCTTGTTGTCGTCTGCCTTACCACATGCAAATGCAACAATCTGAGCTGCTACGTTTGCGCAGAGCTTCTGCTGGCTTGTGCTGTCCTGGATGACTACATCTGTGTCAAGCTGGTTGTTCTTGAAGCCGATGAACTGGAGTGGCACAATATCTGTTCCCTGATGAAGGAGCTGATAGAATGAGTGCTGTCCGTTTGTTCCAGGCTCACCAAAGATAACCGGTCCTGTCACATAATCTACAGGCTCACCGAAACGGTTAACCGACTTGCCGTTTGACTCCATATCAGCCTGCTGTAAATGTGCAGGGAAACGGCTGAGTGCCTGTGAGTATGGAAGCACTGCTGTGCTAGGATATCCGAGTACGTTTCTCTCGTAAACACCGATGAGTGCGTCAAGCATCTCAGGATTCTCCATGATGTTTGCATTCTTTGAAAGCTTATCCTCTGCTGCTGCTCCGTCGAGGAACTGTGCAAATACTTCAGGACCGAATGCAAGTGAGAGAACTGCTCCACCAACTGCTGATGTTGATGAGTAACGTCCTCCGATGTAATCGTCCATGAAGAAGGCTGCAAGGTAATCATCACTCTTTGCAAGTGGTGATGTCTCGCTTGTTACGGCAATCATGTGCTTAGAAGCATCAAGTCCTGCGTTCTTTAATGCATCCTTTACGAATGACTCATTTGTAAGAGTCTCAAGTGTTGTACCTGATTTTGATACTAATATGAAAATAGAGTGAGCTACGTCAACTGATGCAAGTACGCTTGCCGCATCATCAGGGTCAACATTGCTGATGAATTTGGCTTCCATCTTGAATGTATTGTTTTTCTTTGCCCAGTTCTCAAGTGCTAAGTACATAGCACGAGGTCCTAAATCGCTTCCGCCGATTCCTATCTGAACAACTGTTGTAAACTTCTCTCCTGCTGCGTTTGTAATCTCGCCTGAGTGAACCTTGTTTGCGAACTCAGCGATTCTCTCCTGCTGCTCTACGTAGAATTTACGCTTGTCAACTCCGTCTGCCACTACAGCATCTCCGAGCTGTCCACGGGTAAGCTGGTGAAGAACGAGACGGTTCTCACCTGTATTGATAACAGCACCATTGTAAAGTGCCTCAAATTTCTCTGTAAGCTGTGCCTCCTTTGCAAGCTTTGCAAGTGCCTCAAGCACATCTGCGTCCACCTGCTTTGCAGCGAAGTTGTAAGTGAATCCTTCTGCCATTGGGATGTTGTACTCCTTGACACGCTTAGCGCCATTGTCTCCTGACATGGCCTCTTTTATGTCAACACGTCCCACTTTAGAAAGCTCCTTGAAGGATTCCAGGGTATCCAAGTTGTTCCAGGTAATCATTGCGATTTCCTCCTTATCATTTAATCTTATTTTCACCAATCGCATAAATTATACTATCAATCATTTTTAAGTTCAAGAGCTGAGAAACTTTATAAGTAAGTTTTTCGATAAAATTTGTATTTTGTTTTGTTCGTGTGCGAATATGCACTTTTTATGTAAAATCAGTAACTATTCAGATCCATACTCATCCTGCGCATGAATGCCCATCTTCCTATCGGAGGCATTCACATATTTCTTTGTTCTTTTTTATTTCGTCGTATGTCAAAATAATTTATTCCGTTTTCTTTCATTTTATGTGTAACTATATGCGTCTAAGCTCAGCCAGACAGATGCACACAAATCCAAGCATTCCTGTAATACCGCCTGCCGTGAAAGCGATATTGAGCACTGCCTTTACAGCCATCACTCCACACAGCTTAGCAAGTGCAAATGCCACCGCAAAGCCAAACACAAACGATACTGCTGTACCAAGAAGTAATATTATGTATCTGTATTTTGTTATCATTTCTTCGTCAAACATATTTTCCTCCATCAAATCGGCTATCAGAAATTTTCATCACTATTCAGACCCCCACGCACATTCGCAAAACCGCACGATACTCGTGCTTTACCGCTGCTACGCAGCTAATTTTGCTCATATGTGTGGGGGTGGCTCTATTCGAGCCACCTTGAGAACAAAAAAACTGCCGCTTACATGCAAGCATGACGCATCAGCTTTTTTGTTCTCAGTGGTTCTGAATAGTTACTTTTAATAATATATCATTCTAATGAAAATATACTGTCCGCGTTATGTAAAATTTGTTGGAAATTGTTGTAATGCAGTTACTACATATCAGTAACGTAATGCGGTTTTATTAAAAATCAGTTGACTTTGCCGGTGCAAGGTACTATACTCATGTTTGTAAAATTATTGGTATCTCCCTTTTAATTTTACATATTTACATAGTTTAATAACGGATTTTTGAGAGTGAACAGAGTTCATGAAGGGGTACACCACCACGGGTGTATTGCTTTGTGAGCTCTTTTTTAATGTATTGCTTCGGGGTAATCCCCGCTTTTTCCACATCTCAATCCGGAAAGGAGACGCACAATGGTAAAAATCAATGGTAAAGAAGCTGCAGATGTATGCGGCATGACTGTTTCGCAGTATCTTTCAGCTAACAATTACAACCCTAAGCACATCGTTGTGGAGCTGAATGAAGAGATTCTTCCAAAGACTGAGTATGACAGCACTGCTATCGCCGACGGCGATGTGGTAGAGATTTTAAGCTTTATGGGTGGGGGCTGATTAAAATCGAACACTTTTTACACCATCAATAAAAACATAAGGAGTTAATCATGAGTAAAAATATAGATTTAGCAAAAGACAAATTAGTTTTAGGAGGTCACGAGTTTACCTCACGTTTCATTCTCGGTTCGGGAAAGTTTTCACTCGACCTGGTAAAGGCCTGCATTGAGAAGGCTGATGCACAGATTATCACACTGGCTCTGCGCCGTGCAAACGATGGAGGACTGGCAAACATCCTCGACTATATTCCGGACAATGTCACACTGCTTCCAAACACATCAGGCGCCAGAAATGCCGATGAGGCTGTAAGAATCGCACGTTTATCCCGCGAGCTGGGCTGTGGAGACTTCGTAAAAATTGAAATCATGCGCGACAGCAAATATCTGCTTCCTGACAACTTTGAGACAATAAAGGCTACAGAGATTCTTGCCAAGGAGGGCTTTATCGTAATGCCTTACATGTATCCTGACCTCAACGTGGCAAGAGACCTTGCAAACGCCGGCGCTGCCTGCATCATGCCTCTCGGTGCGCCAATCGGCTCAAACAAGGGTATCTGCACAAAGGAATTTATCCAGATTCTGATTGACGAAATCGACCTGCCTATCATCGTTGATGCAGGCATAGGCCGTCCTTCACAGGCATGCGAGGCTATGGAAATGGGTGCTGCCGCAGTCATGGCAAACACCGCTGTTGCAACAGCCGGTGATGTTGAGATAATGGCAGAAGCATTTAAAAAGGCTATCGAGGCCGGAAGAATGGCTTATCTGTCAGGACTCGGACGCACTCTGACCAAAGGAGCCAGCGCATCATCTCCTCTGACAGGATATCTGCGCGACTAATCATAAATGACACTTAGCTTTTGAAGGGAACACATAATGACTAACGATACAAATATAACAAACGATAAAGATATCAATGCAAATATCGCCCACGATGACCACTTCAACGACAGCATTGTAAACGAAGTAATCCTCGAGGACATGAAGAAAAACAGAATAGACCATATGAAATATCTGCCTGATATGGAGGTGCTTGACTCCGATATCATGGACAGGGTTGTTGCTGAAATGGATGCCTACGACTACGACCAATACACCGCAGCCGATGTTCGCGCGGCACTCTCCCACGAATACCGCACATTGGAGGATTTCAAGGCTCTGCTCTCGCCTGCTGCACAGCCATTTATTGAGGAAATCGCACAGGCTGCACAGCTTGAGACCAGAAAGCACTTCGGCAACAGCGTATGCATGTTTACGCCGCTTTACATATCAAACTACTGCGAAAACTACTGTATCTACTGTGGTTTCAACTGTCACAATAAAATCAACCGCGCAAAGCTGAATGCCTCAGAAATCGAAAAGGAAATGGCTGCAATCGCCAAAACCGGTCTTCAGGAAATTCTGATTCTCACCGGTGAGAGCAAGAAAATGTCAGACGTCGAATACATTGGAGAGGCATGCAAAATTGCCCGCAAATATTTCAAGGTTATAGGTCTTGAGGTTTATCCTATGAACTCTGACGAGTACGCATACCTGCACGAGTGCGGTGCTGACTATGTGACCGTTTTCCAGGAGACCTACAATTCTGACAAATACGAGACTCTTCACCTTGCCGGACACAAGAGAATTTTCCCTTACCGTGTAAATGCACAGGAGCGTGCTCTTAAGGGCGGTATGAGAGGTGTCGGCTTTGCCGCACTTTTAGGTCTCGACGATTTCAGAAAGGATGCACTTGCCACCGGATATCACGCATACCTGCTCCAGAAAAAATATCCAAGAGCCGAGATTGCATTCTCATGCCCTCGTCTGTGCCCTATCATAAACAATGACCGTATCAATCCAAAGGATGTCCACGAGACACAGCTCCTTCAGGTGGTATGCGCTTACAGGCTCTTCATGCCGTTTGCAAGCATCACCATATCTACTAGAGAGGTAGCGCGTGTGCGTGACAATCTCGTAAATATCGCCGCCACCAAGATTTCAGCCGGTGTCAGCACCGGAATCGGAAGCCATGTGGACGATATAGAGGACAAGGGTGATGACCAGTTTGAAATCTCTGATGGCAGAAGCGTAGATGAGGTATTTAATGCACTGCTCGACAATGGTTTGCAGCCGGTGATGAGCGACTATATTTACGTGTAGGAATCCTGTAAACAATGAAATGCTTGAATTAGAATCAGTAATCATTTTAATTTTAACAGATATAAATATGTATATATGAATATGTAGGAACAAATATGAATAAGGAAAAACTCTTATACGAATACGAAAACTCAAAACATGCTTTACAGAGTGATAATATAATCGCTATCACAAACAGACACCTGTGCAGCCGTCCGTTCATGGAACAGCTCGAGCGCGTCTGTAAGCTCCATCCTCATGCAATTGTGCTCAGGGAAAAGGATATGCCGGAGGCAGAATATCTGTCTCTGGCACGCGATGTGATTGCTCTGTGTAAAAAATATGATGTGCAGTGCATGCTGCACAGCTTTATAAATGTAGCAATGGAGCTTGAGCATCCGTATATACATCTGCCATTGCCAATCCTTGAAGCTTATGTCAAAAAAAATGTGTCCGGCAATATTTCCACAGGTATGTCAAAAAGCACTGACAATTATCAACAATTCTTCAAGGTTATCGGAACCTCTGTCCATTCTGTAGAAGATGCCATAAAAGCCGAACAGCTTGGTGCCACATATATGACGGCAGGACATATTTTTGCAACCGACTGCAAAAAAGGATTGCCCCCGCGCGGACTTGATTTCCTCAAAAATGTCTGTGATGCGGTTGGGATACCGGTTTATGCAATCGGCGGCATTAATATTGCTTCAAACGATGACAGCACAGCTTCCGATTCACCATCCACTTATGATGCTGTGCCAGACATTAGTGTTCCGCGACTTGCTGATGTTATGGAATGTGGAGCCGCCGGAGGATGTATTATGTCGGGGATGATGAGGGTATAATTTACCGACTATATCACAGTTTTTATTTTTCCTCCAAAATATCCTGCGGTTCACAGCACAATGCCTTTGACAGCCTGACAACATACTCGACCTGTGCTTTATTTATATCCTTTCTGCGCTGTTCATACTGTTGAATAGTTTTTACAGGAATGCCTGTTTCTTCCGCAAGAATGCTCTGACTGATACCAGCCCTTTTGCGTAGTTTTTTAAGATATGTCTCCGCTCTTGATACCTGACTCATCTCTCTCAATTTCAAAATGGCAGATGAAATATCCATCTCATGATAAGGATTATACATATTTCTGATTTTACAAATAGGTATCTCTTTATCAATCATTTCAAAGGTTTTGCCATTCTCCCATTGGTAATATGCCAGAATCCATCCTGTCCAATATTCCTGGCTTTTAGCTGTATTGTACGAAGGCATGATTATATCATCATCAGGTATATCTAATACCCTTATCGCAAGTTCAGCGCCCGACATCCCGGTTATCACAAATAAATCGCCTTTTGAAAAGCGCATACTATATTCAGACTGCAAAAATCTTTTATAATAATCCTCCAGCTCATATCCGAGGTCATACACTGCATAACTAAGCATCTCCCCAAGACTTCGCTGTGCAATTCGAAGATAAACCTTGTCATATGCGTAAATCATCTTTTTTCATCTCCTCATCTATAATCCTTGAAATATACAGTTCTCCCCTTCTATATGATTCCTTTTCCATATCCTTATATCCTTTTCGGGCATACATATCTCTAAGCATTTTCCGTGGATACCATTCCTTAAAATTAGCATACTCACTTCCGGTATATTCTAAAGCTGCAAATGCTTTTTTACTGATAAGACAGTATTGCTCTCCAAGCTTTCCCAGTCTCATAGCCTTTGAAAGCTGTTCATAAGAAATAACACCACTTATAAAATCACGTGCATAAGAAAAATAACTATCATCTGCCCTATACCCCTTTACAATATCAATTCCATCCAGTGATATATTAAAATTATCCAGAATATATTGTTTTGCCTCTCGTTCAAGTGGAGTTGTGAGTGTAAATATACGGTTCTTAAGTAATATTCCAAGCCAATGCATCATAGTATATTTGTCACTGTTTATATCCAAAACCTCTAGTTTTGATGTATATATGCTATATTTATTAACATATCCGTCTGCATCCTCTGATACGGCCCATTCCTTAGCTAATTCTATATTTTGTGTACAATAGAATCCCCTTCCATAATCATTATGCTTCTTTCCTGCACCAAATTCCGGCTTTTCAATAATATGATCCGATCCATGATATAAAAGCATAAAATATCCTCCCTCAGAAGTATAGTATAGTTATATTATACTCCCACAGGAGGACATTTTCAATTCATATTTATATTTCGCATGCACTAGTTTCCGCACTCAATACTGATCTCATTGAATGTGCCAAGAATATCATCAACCTGCATAGCCTTCTTATCAGCGCCGGCCTTGTCGATTATTGCCTTGCCCTGATGCATCATGATAAGGCGGTCTCCGTATTCAACAGCGTAGCGCAGATTGTGTGTGACCATGATTGTTGTGACCTTCTTCTCTGCCACAATCTTGCCTGTGAGCTGCATTACAATCTCAGCGGTCTTTGGATCGAGGGCTGCTGTGTGCTCATCAAGGATGAGAAACTCGATTGGATTCATCGTAGCCATGAGAAGCGCAAGTGTCTGTCTCTGACCGCCAGAAAGTGCCCCAACCTTTGTGTGAAGCTTATCCTCAAGTCCGAGGTTTAACTCTGCAAGCATCTCCTTGTAATGCTCTATCCTGCTGTGGTTTGTACCACGGCCCAGACCGTATGTCTTTCCTTTGTTGTCAGCTATGGACAGATTTTCAAGGATTGTCATGGAAGGACAGGTTCCCTTTGACGGATCCTGAAATACACGGCCTATGCGGCGGTGTCTGATAAAATCCTTCTGCTTTGTGATGTCAGTGCCGTTTACCACAATGCTGCCACCATCTATAGGGATAGAACCGCAGATGATGTTGAGCATAGATGTCTTTCCGGAGCCATTACTTCCTACAACGGAAACAAACTGTCCATCATCTATTTTCAGATTAAAATCATCAAAGAGGCATATCTCGTTGACTGTTCCCGGATTATATAATTTGTGGATATGGTTGAGCTCTAACATTATGCCACCTTCTTTCTTTTGTTTCTATCCATTCCAAGCACCAGAATGATGAGGAACAATACCGCTGTAATGAGCTTCAAATCGCTCGACGGCATACCAAGCTTTATAGCGATTGCCACACAGGCCTTGTATACAATCGCACCGATAACAACACTCGAGGTCACACGCAAAAATGTTGCCTTTTTAAGCAGGCTGATTCCGATAATAACGCTCGCCAGTCCGATAACCATTGTTCCGGTTCCCATTGATACGTCGAAATATCTCTGCTGTTGTGCAAAAATGCATCCGCTTAAGCTGCAAAGACCGTTGGCGATTGCAAGGCCGATGATTTTTGTGATGCCCTTGTCCACACCCATAGATGTAACGATAGTCTCGTTGTCACCTACGGCGCGAAGCAGATATCCTGACTTTGTGCTCATGTACCAGTCGAGCAGGAATTTCATCACAAGTGTGATAACAAGGATGATAATCACATTTGAAAACTGTGCTAAGCCGCCCTTAAATACATTTCTGACAAAATCATTGTCGAAAAGTGTGGTCATATTGTATATTGGCAGGTTTGCTCTTCCTGCAATACGAAGATTCACCGTGTAAAGCGCTGTCATCATGATAATTCCCGATAAAAGGTCACGCACCTTGAGCTTCACATGGATGATTCCGGTCAGCATTCCGGCAAACGCACCTGCCGCAAATGTCACAAACAGTGTGAGTATCGGATTAACGCCCTTTGTGATGAGCACCGCAGAAAGTGCCGCTCCAAGCGGAAAACTTCCATCTACGGTCAGATCCGGAAAATCCAGTATGGTGTATGTGATATATATTCCAAGAGCCATGATCGCATAAATCATGCCCTGCTCTAAAACGCTTAAAACTAGTGTCACGGTGTATCCTCCCCTGCTTTAAAAATCAACGTAACTATTTTACTTCAATCTTATCAAATGTCTCGGCTGCATCCTTGATATAATCTGCATCAAGTGTCATGCCAACCTTGTCTGCTGCTGCAGTGTTTACATAAAGCTCTGCCTTTGAAGCTGTGATAAACGGAGTGTCAGAGGCTTTCTCCTCACCCTTTAAAATCTTTGCTGCCATCTTTCCTGTCTCGATTCCAAGCTGGTAGTAATCGATTCCCATTGAAGCGACACAGCCTGATTTAACCTGCTCAATTTCACTTCCGAATACCGGAATCTTTGCTCCATTTGCCTTGTCAAGAACAGTCTGGAGTGCATTTACTACTGTGTTGTCTGTGAGGTTGCACAGGCAGTCAACCTTGGAAACAAGATCTGATGCTGCAATCTCAATATCTGCTGATGTGTTTATTCCGGTGTCAACGATTTCAAAATCGTATTTATCTGCAAGCTCCTTGTACTCCTCAATGGTGCTGCATGAGTTTGCCTCACTTGTGGTGTAGAGAATACCGATTTTCTTTGCATCCGGCATCATCTCCCTGATCATCTTAAGCTGCTCCTCAACAGGAAGCACGTCTGATGAGCCTGTGATGTTTCCGACACTTGAGCCATCCTCCTTAGCAAGACCTGCTACAACAGGATCTGAAACTGCTGTGTATACTGTTGGAATGTCTGCATTCATAGCTGAATTGTAGGCGCTGGCTGCACATGGTGTAGCGATGGCACAAATCATATCAACCTTCTCAGATACGAAGCTGTCTGCAATAGTGCTTGCTGTACCGGTATCTGTCTGTGCATTCTGGTAATCAACCTTAAGGTTTTTACCTTCCTCGATGCCCTCTTCCTTGAGGCCCTCTAAGAAGCCCTCCCTGCAGTTGTCAAGAGAGCCATGCTCTGCAAACTGCGAAATACCTACTGTGTAGCTGTCACCCTTTGAGCCACTCTGTGTAGATCCCTTTGACCCCTCTGCTCCACAGCCTGCCATAAGGCCCATGGTGCAAACTGCTGCTAAAATTACTGATAATACTTTCTTTTTCATATTGAATTCCTCACTTTCTTTGTGAAGTGTTTGTTTCCCGATGTTCGCGATTTTCTCATAAATCTGCCTCAACAAGCCAAATGTCATAGCCTCAAATCAAATTTGCGCTAACGATATTTCATCATGTGGGTGTTTATGCAAAAAACCGCCTCAAGCTAATGCTTGAGACGGTAATAAATTCTTATTATCGCGGTACCACTCAATTTGACGAATTGTCCACTCTGTCATGTACTAATATACATGCCGAAATGATAACGGGTTCGGTTCCCGGTGACGCCTACTGATTTAATCGTTAAGAAACTATGCTCTGTACAATCAAACGCTTCGGATCACCCTCGAAAGGCCATTCAACAAATCCATCCATACTGCAATCCCACCATCTGCAGCTCTCTGAGATATCCGGAAAGGTCTACTCTTCTTTCTCATCGGTTTTGAAACACTGTTAAATTAATCTTTTAATATACTTTATGCTCTTTTTGTCACTTTGTCAAGGTAAAGTTTGAAAATTTCTGTATTTAAGAGGTGATACCCCATACATTTTCTTGAAGCTGCGTATAAAATAGCTCACATTCTGATATCCACTGCACATCGCAACCTCTGTAACGGAAGCTGTTGATTCCTCCAATAGCTGTCTGGCGTGCTCCAGCCTGAGATGATTGACATACTGTGACAGAGTAATATGAAAATGCTCTTTAAAGTAGCGTGATATGTATTTTTCTGACAAATGAAACTGTGCACCAAATTCCTTCAGTGAAATTTCCCTTGTATAGTTTTGCCGGATATACGTTATCATTTCTTTTTCTGTTGTGTTGGTGCCATTTGTGCCATTTTCCAGAATCAGACCATTTCTCCACATTTTCCGGATGAATTTGATGAGAGTTATTTTTGTCTCAAATTGCGCCTCTATATTTGCAGCATCTGTTTTTTCTGCGTTTTTCCCTGATATCTGTTCATTTATCTCTATCAGCCGCTCGCATATATCTGCTGCTGTATCATTTATCTGAGGACTAATCATAAGTCTGCCTCGTTTGAGAGGGGATAGGATTGATTTTTCCATGAGATCGTCCGTCTGAAATGATATATATTCAAGAGGAAACAGAAACGTGTAATAATCTGCATCTCCTGTCGGCGAGCCCATTAAATGCAGACTGCCCGGAGATACCACAAATGCATCCTTTGGGCTTCCTATATAGTTTTCACCTGATATGGTCACATGCAGCTTGCCTTGCTTTACATATATAATTTCCAGCTCATCGTGCCAGTGTACCGGAATCTGGAATGCACGTTTTACATCACTGATATGGTATTGGCTGAACGGATTTTCCGGTGTGCCGTGTGGCCGGTTTTCTTTTAATTCAAAATACATTTTTCTACATATTCCTTAGTCTCTTTTAATCCCCATCCGGTTTGTTTACTATAATAATGATATATCAACTATTTTTATTTTAACATATTACATGCATAAGGTGTGCAATTTTTTATTTGTTCTCAAGGTTTTGATGAATCTACACTGTAATATGAATAATGACTCAGTTATAGATAAAGTAGAAATAGTACAATTTTTCCTTGAAATAATACAAGAATTATTTGTGATAATGTAATATATTGATGCATGCAAGCTTCTCTTCTTTATATCTTCCTCTCCCAAATGAAGTTTATAATGAGAAGTTTGCATTCTTTCTGTTAATATCACAAAGTATACATACATTATAAAAGTATACATACATTATAAAAGTATACATACATTATAAATGAGGTAATCTATATGCAGGTTCAAAGAAAAACACTTACACAGCTTTCCATTCCAATATGCTTCGAAACACTTTTTTACATGCTGTCAGGCATGGTCGACACTCTTATGCTGTCATCCGTGAGCGACCAGGCGGTTGGTGCTGTCGGCACGGCAAATACATATATCTCCGTTTTCATCATCATGTTTGGCGTCATCTCAAGCGGTATGGTTGCTGTCATGACGCAGAATATCGGTGCCGGAAAACCGGGTATAGCATATCAGGCAAGGCAGCTTGGGCTTATATTTAATGCTGTAATAGGTGTGCTCATGTCTGTATTTCTGGCTGTTTTTTCCGGTAATATTCTTAGAATGGTCAGCATTGCACCGGCGCTCTTTGATTCGGCAAATACTTATCTGCGCATTGTTGGAGGTGCCTGCTTTTTAAATGCTCTCATACCGATTTTTTCAAGCTACCTGAGAGTTTTCGGCTACACAAAGCAATCCCTTTGGGCATCAATTATTGGAAATGTCATTAACTTTATACTTAACGCTGTTTTTCTCTTTGTAATGAACTGGGGCGTCATGGGTGTTGCCACAGCAACGGTTATTTCACGTATTATCAATCTGATTATTGTTGCCACAATGGGCGCTGTGCTCATCAAGGCAAAGGACAGTCCCGAGCGCATAGCTCCCGGAAAAATTCTCGGACAGATTATAAAGATTGGCTTCCCGTCTGCCTGTGAAACCGCGCTTTACAATATCGCAATGACTCTTGTAGTGCGATTCATGAACCAGATGGATGCTGACGGACTGAACGTCACTGCGCGCTCTTATGCCACACAGATTGCTAACTTTTCATACTGTATCGGTGCTGCCTTAGCTCAGGCAAATGCCATCCTGACCGGCTGGCATATCGGAGCAAAGGAGTATGACGAATGTGATAGGGGCACTCGCAAGGCCGCTATCTACGGTGTGATTACGGCATCCTGCCTTTCTATCACATTTGCGCTTTTAGGTAACTATATTGTACGAATCTTCACGAATGACGTACAGATGATAAATCTTGTCACAAAGCTTCTCGCCATCGATATTGTGCTGGAGTTTGGAAGAGTCACCAATCTGGTATATGGTCAGGCACTGAAGACAAGCGGTGACGCCGTATTCCCGGTTGTCATGGGTGCTGTTTTCATGTACCTTGCGGCGGTCGGTGGAACATACTTCTTCGGACTGCATCTGGGGCTTCTCGCAGTCGGTGCTTACATCGGACTCGCAAGTGACGAGTGCATCAGGGCTGTCGGCATGGTGCTGCGCTGGAAGAGCGGAAAATGGAAGAATAAGGGACTGGTTGATTAGAGCTTGTATCCCGCCTTTTGCATCGCCCTTTCAAAGTCTGCAAACGTCATATTCAGTCTCTTTATTGAAAAGTCATTACATATCAGTCACAAAATATTTAAAATATACGAAACACCTACAATAATAACGCTCATTATTGAAAATGCTTCTATATTTCCTCGTGATATTTTAGAAACTAATAAACCAATTATGCTAATCATAACCGAGATTATAAGATAGAACAGATATAATAAAACAATAAATTGCCATATAGACAAGTCCGATATAATATATGGTAAATGCATAGTCCTCTCAATCATCAGACTTTCAACCCCTGCATTCAGATTTCCTAAATCAAATATAATGTACTTTGTCACAAATTCAACAAATGCAAATAATATACATATCAACAACGAAATTAATAAACTAATGTTCAGCCGCGATTTTAACAATATCATTCTTCCATTTTTAGATGATTTAATCATAGCTAATGTTCCTGCATATATATCATCTGTATACATAGGTACCACAATCAATAGAATAACTATTATCGGTATAACATTAAACCTCAAATTTTCAATATAATCACTTATTTCAATATCATAAAAATATTGTGCACTTTTATCCAGACTATCATAATACTCTGTTTTCTCAACAATGTATTTGACAGTTGCTATTCTATATTGAGCTTTCTTTTCTTCGTTGATTATAGAATGATAATCCTTACCATCTATTTTGCCATTATTAAATGCAATTTCATTCTTTTGCTTATCATCGATAATAGCTTGGAATTTCTGATATTCTGAATTGATGTATTCTTTTTTTTCAATTGAATATTCGCCTTCCATTTCATTCATATAATTTTCATACACAGACTTATGATATCCATTAAACATAGTTGTTCTCATCTGTCCCGCCATGATGCTTTGAATAATTAGTCCAACAACAAAAATTATATATACCTGAGGTTTTGAAAGAACTTTGTATAATTCCATTTTGGTAACATTATTCATTATCCTTCCCACCAATCTTCTCAAATTTTGTCAGACATCCTTCTTTAATCAATATTATATAGTCAGCCACTTCCTCTACGTCTGATAAAATATGTGTTGATAATACAATAGTTTTTGTTTTAGATAATTTTCTAATTAGATTTTTAAATCTTGCCCTTTCTTCCGGATCAAGTCCCACTGTCGGTTCGTCAAAAATAATAATCTCCGGATTAGCTACACATGTTATTGCAATTCCAAGTCTTTGCTTCATTCCTCCTGAAAAAGATTTAACCTTATCGTTACGATTCTCATACAAATTAACATCCCTTAACACCTGTTCCACGTTTGAATCTAATTCTTTTTTATTTACACCTCTAAGATACCCAAAATACTCTATGGTTTTTTTTGCTGTGAAATTTGGATAATAACCTACATTTTGTGGCAAAAAACCAATTTTTTCCCTATATCTGTCATCTAATTCTTTTATATCAGTTCCATTATATAAAATTTTGCCTGAACTCATATCCAAAACATCTGACATTATATTCATAATAGTAGATTTACCAGATCCATTTGGTCCAATCAATCCATAAATACCATTTTCAAATTTGATGCTGATTCCATGCAATACTTCTTTACTGCCATATCTTTTTTTTATATCAATTAACTCTAGCATGATATTTTTGAACTCAACTTTCCCTAAAATTCGTGTTATAAAAATAGTAACCCAGCGCTATCACTATAATTGCAAAAACCAGATTAATTATTAAAGAATAACTTAATAACTGAATTGGAACTCCCATTAAATTGATAGGTTCATATTCCTTAAAATAATTGACACTTTCACTAATCAATGGAAACGGTGTATACTTTCTAAGAATATCATAATTTTCAGCTTCTCTGATTGTGCCACCGGATAAAGCAAAATATTTTCCTGATAAAATATAATTAATTGCTATACCTCCCAGACCAATAAATGTATTAATCGCTATCGGCACAATATTACTTTTAAAAAATAAAGAAACAAAAATAAATACACTAGATAATACAAAAAAACCAATTGCCCTCATAATTACTACTCCAATTATCATCTCAAATAAAGTAATACTATAAGGTGAATGTAAGAAAGCGTTATTTAAGAGAATTGATGTATTCCATTGATCTATTTTATTCCAAAAAACAGACCATATTGTCATTCCCAAAGTTTCAACCACTGATGCCATTATCGAAAAAAATAATGTTACCACTATTTTATTCCGATAAGATAACTTCCCACCTCTATATGATGATTTAATCATATAAAATGTATTGTTATTATGTTCATTCAAAAACAAAAAAGAAGAAAATAAAATAATTACAATAATAAATACAATATCTACAATATCAGTTACGCAAAATAAATCATATACTTCATTTAAAGTCTCACTTTCTCCAATTACAAGATTAGTCTTCTTTCCATATAATTTATTTATCGTTTCGTTCATTCTCTTATAATATCCAGACTCAGTTTTTATTTTAATTTCAGAATCAGAAATAACACTATCCCTATATTCAACAACATTATGACAATTTAAAGCATCTTTATCCAATGTCAGATAAACAAACATTTCATCCATTACATCTTCATTTTGTGTTTCTTCATATTTGTTTTGTAGCTCCATTACTTTTTGCTCTATCACATCATATTTTCGTTCTGAAAAATCACCAATATATGCAGAAAACTCTCTTAAATCTATTTTCTCATTAGCATATGCATTATATGAAATTGCCATTGAAAAAATAAAAGCCACAATCATAGAAATCATAAGTATTTTACATGATAATATTTTTTTAATTTCATATCTCATTGCATCATCTCACCATAATTCTTCCCATCAAGATCCATGTAAGCTACACCACCATTAAATATTGTATATATTTTATCATTTATTTGAAAGGCAGAATCAGCTCCCATATTTACACAAGCTGAATAATCGGCAATAATTTTTCCGTTTTTATCATATATTATTTTGTTACCATTATCTCCACCACTGGCATATATATATTTATTCTGTACAGAAAAGAAAAGCGCATTATCTGCTATTTTTATAGAACTTTCATCATCCGGTGACAACTTATATAATTCGCTAAATTCATTTGAATAATATATAAAATTCTCATCGTTATCCGCCATAAAAGCCTTACCATTTGATGCTATTGATTTACTTTCAAACGTTGTTAAATTTACCTTGACAATTTCATTTATATCATTGATATAGTAATAATTTCCATTCAAAATAGCTCCCCATGGAAATTTGCCAATATTGTAATGACAGTATATAATATTAAAATTCTTGTCCAACAAATAGGCATGTCTATCACCATCTACTTTTATTATATCATCCGACAATACCCTAACATATAAAATAGCCTCACTATCATCAATTGCTAATTCTGATGACATATCAGTTGGAATAGAATTTTTAAAGACCGTTTTTCCTGATTCTTCCTCAACAATAGAACCATACAACCTATTTTCACCTGATACAACTTTACTTTTGTTATAATATTTGTATATTTTACTATTGAAAACAAAATACTCACCAAGTTCAACATATGCTTCACACTTATCATTGTTGTGTGAACAAGCTGAGTTTCTGCAATTCACATTAAGCTTTTTGTCGTTTTTCTTATTAGAATAATTATACGATTCATATATTTGATTCTCACAATCAAAAAAAATATAGTCGTCATCATAAATGGCACCCAATCCATTCAACCTTTTTGCTTGACAAAATTTGCCATTTCCAATAAATAATTTATCGTTATCCTTTGTATTGCTATTGTTACATTCTATTATCCCCAATGTAATTATTCCTGCAAACATAATTGATATAACACCAATTAGTATTTTATTTTTCTTCATTTATGTATACCTTTCTGTTAAGAGATTTTCTTGTTCTCAAGGTAGCTCGAATAGAGCCATTCCACAGATATGATCAAAATTTACTTCGCAGTCTCGTGAAAGCACGAGCATCGTACAGTTTTACAAATATTCACTAGGCGGTTCTGAATATTTATTTTAATCTAAGAATTACACAATTTATGAATTTATACAAGATATTTGGCGCAAACGACATAAAATTGGCTGTGAATAGCTTGCTGATAGTGTTATTGCTCATTGTAGAAAAAAAGAGCATCTGTTATAATTTACTTACACTAATCAAGGAGTAGAATATATGTTTAACATAATTTGGGAATTTATAATAAATCTATTAGAATCGTTTCTATTTGCTGTAATTTGCAATGCAAAATTTACTAAACGTCAATATCATTATCATACGGCTGAACAAACATTATTCATACTATGTAAATCACTATTAATTACTCTTATGAATATAAGCAAGATATCTACCATTATTTCTTTAACATCTGTACTATTACTTAATATTATTTTCTTAATATTATTTTTTGTTAATCCTATTTTTAATAGTTTTTTTGTCTCTTTTATCTATTGCCTGATACTAATAACTTCAGATGCTTTGACTTTATTAATACCAATAAAGTTTTATAATATAAATCTCTCACAGGTATTATATTTGGGAAATATGCGAATACTTTTTTCCTTAATATATATATCCATAATTGCCTTATTTGTAATCATATTTTTGCTTTTTACTCCACAGGTGTTTGTTTTAGGAAAACTTGATAAAATTTCCTATTTCATAATTTCTACTATATGTGTCATATTAGAAGAGATTGTACTTATTATTTTATTAAAACAGCCAATATACGCTGAAAACTTTTTCCACTTACTCTTATTTATTTTCGGACTTACACTATTTTTATTTGTATATATTTCCATATATATTTATAGACTTGGAAAAGAAAAAGAAAAAAATGACAGACTTATTCAGAGTATTACAATTAATCAAATGGAAGCTCGACAAAATGAGGAAATAATTAATTCCACCCATAGTCTTAGGGTATTTAAACATGACATCATGAACCATATGAGCATTCTATATAAACTTGTAGAAAACGGAAAAAATTCTGACGCCTTAAAATACATATACCAGATAAATAACTCTATAGAAAGGACATCATATACCATCTCAACTGGAATAATCCCCATTGACTGTATTATGACAGCAAAACTCTCGAAAGCACTAGATAATAATATTTCTATAAAACATCAGATTCATTTTCCAGCTAATTATAACATTTCAGATATGGATTTGTGTTCATTAATTAGTAATTTACTTGATAATGCAATAGAAGCCAACTGTAAGTTAGACATGACTAAACGTAGACTTCAAATTGAAATTAAACCATATAACAATATGCTACTACTATTTATATCAAATAGTTCAAATGGTATATACCTTTATGGAGGAAATGGCAACCTTTTAACCACAAAAACTTCTAATAAAAACGAACATGGCATCGGAATAAAAAGAATTAATGAGATTGTAAAAAAATATAATGGCATCATAGAATTTGATCCCGGCACTGAGATTTTCTCAGTTTCTATTTTATTTCCCTTAGATAATTGATTGGAGGATAATTAATGATTATTAACATCACAATTCTTGAAGATAATGAAAGTGATTTCATAACACTCTCAGACTCAATAAAAAAATGGGCTGCTAACACAGGGATTTTAATAAATATTATTTGGCTTAATTCATATAAAAAATTTATTAAATCCTTGCCTACTCTAAAATGTGATTTATTCTTTTCTGATATCGAATTAAATTGCAATAACTCATTCACCGGAATTGATGCATGCAAACAGCTCAGAGAAAGCGGTTACACAGGTATTATTATATTTCTTACTGCATTTAAGGAATATGTATTTGATGGTTATGATGTTCAAGCATTCAACTATCTTTTAAAACCAATTAACTATGGCACAATAAATAATTGTCTCGATAAATTTATTCATTTATTTAGTCGAGAATTTTATTATTATCACAAGGGCAACGATATTATTAGCATACCTTACAATGATATAATGTATATAGAAAAAAATGGACATGATGTAATCCTTCATACTACATCAAATGTATTTGTCGAAAGAATTTCTTTAAATGAAATATCAAAACGACTCCCAGTTTTTTTTATTCGAGCTCACAAATCTTATATTGTTAATATCAATAAAGTTTTATCTCTAAGAATTAATGAACTTTTTTTGCCAAATAACGTTACCATTCCTGTAAGTAGAAGTTATCTTACAAATATAAAGAAAAAATTATTAGAAATTGCACGATAGAGTTTTTTCTTTCATTTTATAATAACGTTTACAATTTACCTGTTCATAAACAAGTGCTCTCTGAATATCTCCCGAAACAGCTTATCGGCACTCCAAAATACATTATCCGGTGTCACGACAGCCTTACATCCGATTGGTTCAATCCCCGCCTTCTTATATTCCGCCAGAAAGATATCCATTTGTGATGAATTAATACCTGAAAAGACCAGAAGCTCCGCCGGGAAATCGGCTCCGCTATACCTTGAACCATCCTTTTTGAATCCGGTTATTCCGGCTATGGCACCGAGCTTCTGTCCGTAATCTGATTTTTCCACCTGTTGCACCGATATCCCAAGATTTTTGCACAGGGCTTTTATTTTTTCCACTTTTTGTGCTGCTACACTAAATAGCAGTATTTTTTGTGTCGATTTCTGCTGCATTCTTAACATCTCCTACTTCAAGGTTATATGTTACTAAATTATCTCATATTGCATCAGCTCGTATTTCAGTCTGCTTCCCTCCATAATCTCTGGTGGGAGCAGTGCCCTTGCCACAAGCTTCAGATCGTCTGATTCAATATCGCATCTCTTTAGATTTGCATAGTCTCCGTCTATGGACACTACATCGTAATACCAGGTTTCCATGTGTTTTTCTCCTAAATTTCATTTTCTAAAGCATCTACTGATAATTCCAATTCACTTTGTTCTTTGCTTTACTGTAAGTGGAGCAGGTGTAATTGTCCTGTGCATTGGTGTACTTTCATGTAGGATTACCGTTTTTGTCCTTCTTTTCATAACCGCCGGTGCTTTGTGTCACCGCTTTGCTCATCATCACGGGATAATCTCTCGTAGAGTGCTGTGATTTTGTTTAGTTCCGGTTGTTTGGTTTTCATAAGATTCTCTTTTTAAAACAAACAACCAGCTTATCTGTGGTTTTATTCTACCACGAATAAGCTGGTTTGTGTAAAAATAATTATTGTCTCACTAATAGGCGATTGATTTACCATATATCTAAACTATCTTCCTAATCCCCCCAAGCCTGCATCTCGTTATCCAAGACCAACCGGGCATACTCCATAGGGTTGTCAATGGCAAGAGCGTTCAATGCACATTGTGAATTTGGGGAAACACATAAAAAGCTGCTCATCAAATATCCCCCGGATAATAATGTGGAGGATACAACTAGTACACCGAGTAATATTTTCCAGCTAAATACATTGATAAAATCGTACAAAATGAGTATAATAATAGTACGAAGAAAGGAAGTGGTGATATGTCAATTACAGCAACTGAATTGAAAAATAATCTTGGAAAATATTTATTACTATCTGCAAAAGAAGATGTTTTTATCACAAAGAACGGAAAGGTAGTGGCAAAACTGACAAATCCACATCAGGACAGAGTAGAAGTAGCAAAATCCCTGTTTGGAATCTTACCAAAGGATGCAGACCTGAATGAAGCAAAAGAAGAAAGGCTTGGTGCAAAATAGATGAGGATTCTTGCAGATACAAATGTGATAATAGATGCCCTGACTTCAAGAGAGCCATGGAATAAAAGTGCAGAAGAAATATTTCTTATGGCAGCAAATCATACAATCGAAATGTACATTACTGCAAGTTCAGCAACAGACATCTATTATCTTATAAGGAAACATTTGCATAACATAGAAGCAGCAAAGATGATAATGGGAAAGCTTTATTCATTGACTGGAATATTAGAGGTTACAGCGGATGACTGCATGGATGCACTTGCATCTGCAATCAGTGACTATGAGGATGCAGTTGTTGAAAAGGTGGCATCCAGAAAAGATATGGATTATATTGTCACAAGAAATATAAAAGATTATCAGGCAGGTGGAACAAAGATAATTCTGCCAGATGATTTTGTTAAACTTGTTGAAGAGGAATAATTTTTACCACCAAATCGTCAAATACCGATTTTGTGAAACTCTTTCTATGCTCCATCCTCTGCCTTATTGCAGTCGATTCGTAAAAGCATATTATCATTAGAACGTGAAACACATTACAGCCTCCTGCCGCATTTGGGACAGAATTCAAAGTCCTCTGTAGTTGTATATCCACAATTGCTGCATCTTTTTGTTGTGTTTCCACTTTCATTTTCAAAGCCATAACCATACTGCGGGTTTACACGCTGCAAATGCTGTGGCAATATCTCCACGTCCTCGCCTCTTGCTATCCTGCGTCCTATTTCCGGATCAAGCTCGTAAAGTGCATTACAGCATGTGGTCTGCACGTAGTAGTGCCTGTTCCATTTAAAACACGGAATAAAGAACAGTGACAGCACCATGTATGTCATATACACCTGATACCTGCCATACCTGCCACATTCATCGCAGGTAATGACCTGATTGAAGTCAAAGTCCTTCCTGCCGTCCGTTATTCCCATCATAAAAAACATATATGATGCCTCCGTTTATCTGTGCCATAGTCCCCAGAAGTCTCCAAGCGATTCTCTCGTATGAAATCCTCGCTCATCCTCAACCACCAGTATTGATTTGGCATCCATTTTCTCTATATTTACATAAGTACCCTGACTCACCATTGCAAATACCCTGTCTATCTGCTCCTCTGTGCCCTGTATTTCCATAAATACCGAGCCGTCAGGGTCATTTCTCACCCAGCCTGTTGCGCCAACGCTTTCAGCCGCATGCTCTGTTCTGTAGCGGAAACCTACCCCCTGCACAGAGCCATACACTCTTATCTGCTTTCTGATGATTTTGCTGTCGTAATCACTCATATACACTCACTTCCCTGATACACATTATTTTCAGTCTACAATAGCCCTGCAAACAGCCGCATAATTGACTGCCCCAGCCTTCGCCTTGCACTTCTTCCTGTCCTGTACTTCTCCGTCACCTCCGCTGACTCAGTGAAAAGCCTTATAAAATCATCCCTGATTTCATGCACCACTTCACAATCCGCCATAAAACAGCCATTTTCAAAGTGATGATAAAGGCTTCTATAGTCAAGATTTATGGTACCGCAGGTTGCCATTATATCGTCTGCCACACTCATCTTTGCATGGCAAAAGCCCGGTGTCCACTCAAAAATCCTCACACCATGCTTCACAAGCTGGTTGTAGAAGGAGCGTGTCACGCTGTATATTGGTTTCTTATCAGGTATGCCCGGCGTGATGATGCGCACGTCAACTCCACGCTTGGCGGCAAGTGTCAGCGCATGGCTCATCTCATCGGTAATGATAAGGTAAGGAGTGATAAACCAGCAATAACGCTGTGCCTTGTTTGCCATGCTGATATAGACATCCTCCCCCACCTGCTCGTTATCGAGAGGGCTGTCTGCATATGGCTGGATATATCCACTCTGTTTTGCCTCATAATCATAGTGTAGCAGATATTGCGATACATCCACCTCGCGCGGTACCTTGCGCTCTGATGCATTCCACATCTCGAGAAATGCGATGGTAAACGACTTGACAGCATCTCCCTCGAGCCTGATTCCCGTATCCTTCCAGATTCCGTATGGGTGTGTCACATTGAAGTACTCATTTGCCAGATTATAGCCGCCGGTATATGCGATTTTTCCATCAATTACCGTGATTTTTCTATGGTCACGATTGTTTAAAAACATGTTAAAGGCAGGTGCAACCGGGTTGAACACCCTGCATTTGATGCCAAGCTTCTCCATCTTTTCCGAGAAATCCCTGTCTATGAAAAAGATTGAGCCCATATCATCATAAAACACTCTTACCTCGACTCCTGCCTGCACGCGCTCCGTGAGCACCTTCTGGATACGGTGCCACGATTCCTTGTCCTCTATGGCGTGATACTCCATGAAAATAAATTTCTTTGCCTTTGATAAATCACTAAGCTGCGCTTCGAGTCCCTTTGACGCCTGATCATAATATGTCACATCCGTGTTCTGATATACCGGATAAAGTGCATTTTTGGCCAGGTATGTTGAAATTCCCGCTGCCTGTGGCACCTTTTCATACATATCGGATAGTATGTCTGCGTTTTCAGGCAGACATGGAAGAAGCATGGAATCCACCTCTTCAAACCGTGCACGCATCTTATTCGGTGCGCCGTTTAGTCCGACTAACAGGTAAAGTGACACTCCCATTATCGGAAATGCCAGTATCAGTATAATCCATGGTGTAGTCATGGATGCGGTCTGCTCACGATTGTACAGTCCGAGCACAAGTACGATTGCCAGAACGCTTGTGGTCGTGTTTATTGCTGCCGCATATTCATTTAGCCTTGTAAACATATAGACCATGAAAACTGCCTGCAATAATATCGCAAGCACTGAAAAAAACATTCTCTTTAAACCATTCTGTGTTTTTTTAGTTCCCTCGTAGGTTTTTTCCTTCATCTATTATGCCTCCATTATCTTACTGTCTGTAATACCAAACCTCTCCATACATTTTTAGCTGCTTTCTTATTTAAGAAGCCATTCAATTTCCTCTTTATAAGGAGGAATAGTCTTCTTCGCAGAGCTCTCCTCACAAAGCCATGGTGTTTCCAGAATCTTTGGTACATTTGCAAAGGTCTCATCATGCACCAGGCGGTGCAGTGTATCATAGCCGATGGTTCCCTTGCCTATATTTGCATGCCTGTCCTTGTGTGCTCCAAGAGGATTTAAGCTGTCATTCACATGAAATACCGCTATCTGCTCAAGCCCTATCACCCTGTCAAACTCTGCAAAAACCTCATCATAATGGTTCACAATATCGTATCCTGCATCATTTACATGGCACGTATCAAAGCAGACACGCAGCCTTTCCTTCCTGTCCACTCCATCATAGATTGCCTTAAGCTCCTCAAAGGAACGGCCTATTTCACTGCCCTTTCCTGCCATCGTCTCAAGTGCGATAAACACATCGTCATCATTCTGATTGAGCACTGTGTTAAGTCCCTTTACAATCTGTGCGATTCCAGCCTGCTCACCGGCATTTACATGACTTCCCGGATGAAGCACCAGTATGCGGCTCTTCATTGCCGCGGTCCTTACTATCTCCTTTTCCAGAAACTCCACTGCCAGCTCGTATGTCTCAGGCTTTACGGTGTTTGCCAGATTTATGATGTATGGCGCGTGGACCACTATCTCATTTATCCCATGCTCATGTGCATATTCCCAGCCTGCGTCTATGTTGAGCTCAAAGATTTCCTTTCTTCTCGTGTTCTGTGGTGCCCCGGTGTAGAGCATAAACACATTCGCGCCATATGACGCTGCTTCCCTGGCTGATGCCAGAAACATATCTTTTCCTGCCATGCCTACGTGACAGCCTAATTTTATATCACTCATATTTTTCCTCTGTTTCATTGAATCTATATATCTATTATTTCTACTATAACACTACATCCCTGATAACTCTATCTAAATATTCTAAATTTTTACTAAACATAGCAAAAGTCATTGACATAGTATCAAAAACTACATATACTATCCTTTGCAACCACATATATTAATGGCATATAATTGCAATGTATGTGATGCATAACTACAGTTAACCAATTATTATAGAAATACGAGGGTAAATATGTTTGAAATAATTGTTGACTCTGCGGCAAACATTCCTGCAGAGCTATGTAAAAAATATAAAATCAAGGTGCTATCATTTGTAAACCTTGTCAACGGAAAGGAAATGACCTGCTTTGAGCCTGACCTCACACCGGAACAGGAGCGGGCAAAGGGTAAGGAATACTATGACGCCATAAGAGAAGGTGCCGAGATAAAGACCGGACTTATCAGCAGCGGAATCTTTGAGGATACCTTCAGGGAAATCATTGAGGCAGACAAGGATGTCCTGTATTTCTCCCTAAGTAAAAACATAAGCGGCAACTACAACTCAGCCCGTGTCGCAGCCGATGCTGTCCTTGATGATTACGATAACGGCAGAAAAATACGCCTGGTGGATTCATTAAATGCTTCCCTCGGACAGGGACTTCTCGCAATATACGCCAGCGAAATGCGTGAGAAGGGCATGAGCTTTGATGATGTGGCTGACACGATAGAGACCTATCCTGCCAGATTAAACGGTGTGTTTACCGTGGGCAATTTAAAGTATATTGCAAGAACCGGCAGATTAAGCGGAACAACCGCTTTGGTTGGCAACATGCTAAGCATCAAGCCTATCCTAAGGGGCAGCCAGGACGGATATATTGTACAGTTCAGAAAATGTCGTGGCCGAAAAGCCGTATTAAATGAGCTTGTCAATCTGTTATGCGACAACATTACAGACCCTGAAAATCAGATTATCGGAGTTGCACATGCTGACGCATATGAAGATTCGCTCTATGTGATTGAACAGATTAAAAAGCGCATAAAGGTGCGCGATGTGATAAATACCACCTATGATTTCTGCACCGGAAGCCATGTTGGTCCGGAAGCTTTAGCAGTATTTTTCATGGGAAAGGACAGAGAATTGGGAGCCTGATATCAGGCTCCCATTATATTTTACCTCTTTTATTCATCATACTCACATAAACTAAGAAGTCTCAGAACCCACTTATTATCGGATTCTGAGACTTTTGACTTCTATTAATAATTGCAACTTCTATCTCAAATATTAAGCTGCAGCTTTCTTGCTTTCTGATTTCTCACAGAGCTTCTTCACACCCTGAATTGCAACAAGTACACCAAGGATGAGCAGTAATACTGCGAATATAAGCTGTAATGAATTTCCAAGGTCAAGTCCTACAGAGAATAATGCCTTTGTAAGCTTGTAGATTGTCATGCCAAGTGCAGTAAATGTAACTGCCATCATGAATACCATTGGAATCCAGAGCATGCAGCCCTGACGCTTTGTCTTCTTTAAGAATACTGCGCAGGCAACAAGTGCAAGTACTGATAAGAGCTGGTTAGCTGAACCAAACAGTGGCCATATCTCTGCATAGCCTACCTTTGTAAGCAGGAATGCAAGTACCAGTGTGATGATTGTTGCAAAGTATTTGTTTGTCATCAGCTTGACAAATGGACTCATATTGTCATCATCTGTGTCTGAATCAAGCCAGAACTCCTGGAATGACAGACGTCCGACTCTGGCTACTGAATCAAGTGATGTCAGAGCGAAGGCTGATACAGCAAGGTTAATCAGTGTGAACACAAGTGAGTGTGGTAAACCGAGTACTGACAGGAAGTTTGCGATAGCTCCTGCGAAAATCTGTGGCTGTGTTGTAAGTCCCTGAGCTGCTGCCTCTCCCTTACCGAATGATGCTACTGCGATAAGTGCAAGGATTGCAAGCATACTCTCCATAAGCATGGCACCGAATGAAACTGGAAGCATGTTCTTCTCATTCTTTATCTGCTTAGATGCAGTACCTGATGATACAAGTGAATGGAAACCTGAAACTGCGCCACAGGCGATTGTTACGAATAAGATTGGGAACAGATACTGTGGGTTTCCGTTTGCATCAGGGATTGCAAATGCTGTGAAAGCATCAAGGTTACAAGCAGGATTTGCAACAAATACACCGATTACCGCACCTACGATCATGAAGATTAACAGGTAGCTGTTAAGGTAATCACGTGGCTGAAGCAGTGCCCATACAGGTGTAACACTGGCTATAAGTATATATGCAAATATAATTATGTGCCATACGCTAAGGTTTAAATACATTGGGAAATTGAGTCCCAGTGCTATAGCTACTATAAGTAATGCGATTGCAACAAGTGTGTTAATCCATTTGTTGAACTTAGAGTATTTAAGGAAGAAACCAAGTGCAACTGCTTCTATGATGAAAAGCATTGATGTAGTTGCAACTGCTCCGTTGGCTACAACCTTTGTAACCTCACCTGCTTTATCAGCAGCAAAGCCATTGAAGGTTCCGGCTACGACATCTGCGAAGGCTGCAACAACAAGTATACAGAACAGCCAGCAGAATAACAGGAATAATTTCTTTCCTAATTTACCGATGTACTCCTCGATGATGTAACCGATTGTACGACCCTTGTTCTTAACTGAAGCGTACATAGATGCAAAATCCTGAACAGCTCCAAAGAATACACCACCAATTAATATCCAAAGCAGAACCGGAAGCCATCCGAAAATAGCTGCCTGAATTGGTCCGTTGATTGGGCCTGCACCTGCTATAGATGCAAACTGATGTCCGAATACTACATTGGTATCGGCCGGTACATAGTCTACTCCGTCCTCCATCTCGTAGGCAGGAGTCTTGGCATTTGGATCAATGCCCCATTTGTTTTGCAGATAACGGCCATATAATAAGTATGCTCCACCGAGCACAACAATGGCTATTACCATCATTAAGATTCCACTCATATTATTACCTCTTTCTTTTGTTTATCTTAATTTTATTTATATATTATGTTTACTCTTTTTTTAGCAAATTTCAATAAATATTTTATACATAATTTATTTTTAATTTCTATAATTTTTGTTTAATTTACCAATCGGTTATAATAGGTATTCATTCTCTTTATGCTGTCTTTGTCTCAGCGGCTTCTTCTGCCTTTTTAGCAGCCATTTTGTCCTTTAATGCAAAGGCTCCGGCAAGCAGTGTGCCTGAGATTGAATGCCATGTACATGACACTGCACAGATGATGGCTGATTCAGGTGTTGAAGCAAACTGTGCTGTAGTGGTGGCAAGGTTTGTGGCAAGACCTGCATTCTGCATACCAACCTCGATAGAGATGGTTCTCTTCTTGGCTGTGTTCATGCCTACCAGCTTTCCTGCACCGTATCCGAGCAGATATCCAAGTCCGTTATGTAACAGAACTGCCGCAAAAATTACTACTCCTGATGTAAAGAACTTTGAGCCCTGTGATGATACAACACCACCTACAACGAATGCCAGACCAAGCACCGCAATACCCGGCATGACCTTCTGAGCCTCGGCAAATGCCTTTTTCTTTCCAAGCAGGTAGTTGAGTAAAAATCCAACCGCTACAGGAAAGATTACAGTCTCAATGATTGACACAAACATCGGAAGCGCCTTGATTGAGACATGTGTTCCGCTTGCAAGCAATGATACCAGAAGCGGTGTCATAAATGGTGAGAGCAATGTGGAAACTGTTGTCATTCCAACTGAGAATGCCACATCACCACCGCAGAGGTATGACATAATGTTTGAAGAAACACCACCGGGACAGCAGCCTACGAGGATAAGTCCAAGTGCGATTCCGTCAGGCAGATTCAATGCCTTTGAGATACCAAATGCGAGAAACGGCATGATAAGATACTGTGCGATTGCACCTACACATATATCAAATGGTCTCTGTGCAAGTATCTTGAAATCCTGTGTCGTAAGTGTAAGTCCCATACTAAACATGATGATTCCGATAATGATTGACTGACATGTGAACTTGTTGGATACCGGATCCACAAACAGCATCTGATTTACCCAGGCCATCAGATTCGGAACCAGAAATGTGACTACGGCGATTGCTATGACAACTATCGATGTGTAGTCTGATAAAAATTTACTTACTTTTTGTAATGCTTTCATTGTAAGCCTCCTTAACATTTTTCTGCTCACTAAAACTCTTTTATGGAATTAAAAAATCCCTTTCCAGATTGACATAATCTGAAAAGGGACGAAATAATCCGCGTTACCACCCTGATTCCACAGTGTATTACTGTGACACTCTGCATACCAGCATATGCTTTCCATATAACGGTGGACACCGGCGAGGTTTACAGACACACTTAATGCTTTCAGCCCGCTTCTTAGAGAGGATATTCCAATCTGACCATTACCTGTTCGCACCGCCCACAGGCTCTCTGAAAATAAATACAAATCGGACCTTGTTCTCATCAACGAATTTTGGTGAACATATTTATTTAAATCTTGTTTTGTATTATAGCCCTCTGACACTATATGTCAAGAGAATGATACAAATTTGTACTATAACATTTATTTATAGTTTTTATTCATGTGCTTTATTCTTATTATTTATTCATAATCTTTGTTGTTATACTCATCATTCCATGACTGCTGTTGTGATGTACCGTAGGAATTTTGAGCATCCCCGCCCTGTGCTGTGCCATACGGATTCTGACCATACTGCTGGTTTGCTCCGTTTCCGTACATGTTCTGGCCGTACTGCTGATTTGTGCCATTTCCGTACATGTTCTGGCCATACTGCTGATTTGCCCCGTTTCCGTACATGTTCTGGCCGTACTGCTGGTTTGCTCCGTTTCCGTACATGTTCTGACCGTACTGCTGGTTTGCTCCGTTTCCGTACATGTTCTGACCATACTGCTGACCGTATCCGTTTGAACCGTATGGATTATAGTAGTTATTATTACTATTATATCCATCTCCCACATAAACAATGTTTTTGTTGAAGGCAATAATACAGATAAAAATCACATTGAGGAATATAAGTCCGCAGGCAAATCCTGCTCCCTTGCCAAACGCATGTGCCAGTCCGACACAGCAGAGGATATTCATAACCAATGCCGCAATCATTGCTCCAATAATCAGAATAACTGCAAATATCAGCATGCCCATGTGAGCCCCGATGCGGTTTCCGGCATATCCATAGGTAGAATCATAATACGACCCCATATAACTGGATGTCATAACGGAAAGTCCTGAGGCAATAATCTCATACATCAATAAAATACATCCTGCTATACTTGCGATACTTGCCACAAGATATCCCCAGAACAGCTTCTGTTTCCCTGCAATCCTGAATTTTACATATGAGCTGTAAAACGGTACAATGGCCGCCCAGCCGTGCTCTCCTGCCTTTGCATACATAATCCATGATGCAACAATTGTCAGTACCATAACTGCCAGATTGATAAACGACTTAAAGCCGTCAATCATACTCATAATAGTATAATATGTGCTCATTTTTTCTCCCTTTCATAACCAAAGTTTGTTTGTTATTCAAAGTATACATCACCACCGGTCAGAGTGCAATAATTAAAAAGCTTTTGGAGCTTGTATAATTCACTCATTTTAAGATTCTAACAATACTCCTTTATATATTCACCAAAATATGGAAGTGCAAGTGAGATATAGCCCTGTCTGGAATTTAATATCCCTCTTTTTATAAGACGATCCCTGTACATAGAATAGCTTCCTGACTTCTCTCCCATAAGCTTAAGCACTTCTTCACGCTTGTATTCTTCCTTTTCTGTCAAAAGTCCTGCAAGAAACCTGTCCATTTCAGTCATCTCTTCCCATATTTTTTCATAAGAATATGCAAACAATTCAGCTTTGAGTTTTGGTAAAATATCTTCTAACAACTCATCCAACTTTTTCTTAAAATACAACACTCCCAATTCCTGAAATGCATATGCGTATCCTTTTGTAATTTTCGCCATTTCACGAGCCTCATTACTGTCAATATCCAGCTTACTCTTATACATTTCAGTCATTCGTATCATATTAAGAGGCTCCGTTTTAACTGTTGCCGCTCTTCTGAAAAATGTAAGATTTTTGACATTGCTCAATTCCTGTATATTTTCATACAAGCCTGTACACACAAAATAAACCGGATACCCTGCTCTGAGCCATCTGCCATATTCAGACGCAAATTTTATCATCTCTTCGGACTTTGAAACCTCATCTATTCCTATAAGTATCTTCTTCCCCTTTTTCTGTGCAGCCTGTATCATTGTCTCAACTTCTACACCGATATCAAAGAAATTATTATTGTTTTCTGCCGTATAGCCGATTCCACCACCTGTTCCCATCACTGTTGCAGAGAGGTTTATCCCTGTTGTTTTCTTATCCTGTGAACCAAAACCGGCCTTTACAAGCATTGCCGCTATCTGTCCCAGTATATCTCTTGCAGGATTTACATCAAAAACAAGCCAGTTTATATATCTGCTTTCATTGGTTCTTAATTCTTCCTCCACCTTTGCAAGTATAACGGTTTTACCGGAGCCTCTGACACCGGTTATCTTATATACCGACTCCGACGGATTATCGTAAATAAAGTTTTCCAGTATCTCCTCTGTTTTCTCTGTATGGATATATGTGTATTCCGGAGTCTTACTGAAGGTTGTAGTAAATGGATTCTGCATAAATTCACCTCAATTTATTATATGAAATTCAAAACTATTTATATTTTTTTATACTTTATATTGTTCTTTATAGTTTTTTATAAATTTTTATACTTTTTCTTTTATTTTATACTTTTTTATACTTTTTTGCAATAGTTCTTCCGACCTGTATATACCGTTAAAGTAATCACCGCTTTTTACAGCCCTTGACAAACCCCTTCTTAAACGGCTATAATATCGTCAATTGAAGCACAATTACATTTCAACAGGCTTTGATGGGAACAAGTACATTTCTGCAATACTTACAGAGAGCTGCCGGCAGGTGAGAGGCGCAAGGAAACAGATCTGGAATACATCCCGGAGCTTTGCACCGAACGTCATACCGGATGATTAAATATCCCCGGTTCGATTAATAAGCCGCAACGTATTGGCACACGTTATAGTGCCGGAGTGTTAGCAGAATCGGCTATTTTCACATATGTCGAATAATGTGTGACAACTCACGGAGGCATTCCTGTGCGAGCAGGATGCAAATTAAGGTGGTAACGCGAGAAATCCCCCTCGTCCTTAAATGGATGAGGGGGATATTTTATTTTTCAGAATACAGATTCATCTTATCAGGAGGAAAATCATGACAATTTATGACGAATTAGTTGCCCGCGGTCTTATCGCGCAGGTAACAGACGAAAAAGAAATCAAAGAGCTTATAAACAACGGAAAGGCTACCTTCTACATCGGCTTTGATCCTACAGCAGACAGCCTTCACGTTGGACATTTCATGGCTCTTTGCCTTATGAAAAGACTTCAGATGGCCGGAAACAAGCCTATCGTGCTTATCGGTGGAGGTACCGCACAGATTGGTGATCCATCAGGACGTACAGATATGCGCCAGATGATGACAACAGAGACTATCAACCACAACGTAGAGTGCTTCAAGAAACAGATGAGCCGCTTCATCGACTTTGGCGAGGGCAAAGCTATCATGGTAAACAACGCTGACTGGCTGATGGACTTAAACTACGTGGATGTGCTCCGCGAGGTTGGTGCTCATTTCTCAGTAAACCGTATGCTTACAGCTGAGTGCTACAAGCAGCGTATGGAAAAGGGTCTTTCCTTCCTTGAGTTTAACTACATGATCATGCAGAGCTACGATTTCTACACACTTTTCCAGAAATACGGCTGCAA
Organism: Agathobacter rectalis ATCC 33656; assembly: GCF_000020605.1. Lineage (NCBI taxonomy): Bacteria > Bacillati > Bacillota > Clostridia > Lachnospirales > Lachnospiraceae > Agathobacter > Agathobacter rectalis. The sequence continues at coordinate 181,229 of NC_012781.1, read as the reverse complement.
CATGGAGTTCGGTGGAGATGACCAGTGGAGCAACATGCTCGGTGGAACAGAGCTCATCAGACGTAAGCTTGGAAAAGACGCATACGCTATGACAATCAACCTGCTCCTAAACTCTGAGGGCAAGAAGATGGGCAAGACACAGTCAGGTGCAGTATGGCTTGATCCTAACAAGACTACTCCTTTCGAGTTCTTCCAGTACTGGAGAAACGTTTCTGATGCCGATGTTCTTAAATGTATCAGAATGCTCACCTTCCTTCCTCTCGAAGAGATTGACAAGATGGAAAGCTGGGAGGGCGCACAGCTCAATGAAGCTAAAGAAATCCTGGCATTCGAGCTTACAAAGCTTGTTCACGGTGAGGAGGAAGCCACAAAGGCTAAAGAGGCAAGCCATGCACTTTTCGCAGGCGGAGCCAACAACGCAAATATGCCTACAGTTACCGTTACAGCTGAGGACTTCCCTGACGGAGAGCTTGATATCATCTCTGTTCTCGTAAAAGCAGGACTTTGCGATTCAAGAGGAGACGGCCGCAGAAATATCCAGCAGGGCGGTGTTTCCGTTGCAGATGAGAAGGTAACTGATATCTCTACAAAATACACTCTCGACGATTTCAAGGGCGAGGGTCTCATTATCAGACGTGGTAAAAAGAAATTTGCCAAGGTTGTAGCTGAATAGACAGAGAATCCCCGGTAGTTACTACCGGGGATTTTTTACTTTCAGCCATATTTTATTTTGAAAATTCATTTGCAGGAAATTCATATGGCACAAATTTACTGCTACATGTAACTGTATACTCCGTTTCTCCCGAAACAGTTTTTTGTTCTGTGCCAACACCCTCTCCACAAATCCAGTATGAACCATCATTTTTATTCTTTAGCATAATATCCCCACACTAAATTAGCATAGTGTACAATAGCCATATGTTGATAGCTGACAGGCCTTGGGTAGCTGTAATCCATAAAACTTCTAAAACAGCTCCCCAATCCAGTCCAAAAACTGGAAAAATTCTGGAAAAAAGTAGCTGAAACCGCTGAAATTTCTAAAACAGCTCCCCTAACCACAGCGAAATAGCCGGAAAAATCTCCAAAAAAGTAGCTGAAACTGCTGAAATTTCTAAAACAGCTCCCTAACCACAGCGAAACAGCCGGAAAAATCCATAAAAAAGTAGCTGAAACTGCTGAAATTCCTAAAACAGCTCCCCTAACCCAGCGAAACAGAATGGCTTATTATCCATCATTTATATATATTAAACCCTACTTTTTCCTCATCTTCCCTTGACTTCTCATTAATAAGTTAATATAATTTACCTAATTGATACATCAACGCTTTAAAGCGCTGACAAAAGGAGGAATTATCATGAAAAAGAGATCTAAAATTTTAGCTTCACTTGTTCTTGCCGGAACAATGGTTCTTGGACTTGCCGGATGCGGAGATTCCGGTTCAGCAAACGGTGGCACACAGTCAGGCAAGAACTCAGATGCCAAATATCAGGTAGGTATCTGCCAGCTCGTACAGCACGAGGCTCTCGATGCCGCTACAAAGGGCTTTGAGGATGCATTAAAGGACAAGCTCGGAGACGATGTCTCATTTGACGAGCAGAATGCCGCAGGAGATGCTTCTACATGCTCTACAATCTGCACCAAGTTCGTCACCAACGACTATGACCTTATCCTTGGAAATGCCACAGCAGCTCTTCAGGCCGCTTCAGCAGCCACAGACTCTATTCCGATTCTCGGAACATCTATCACAGACTACGCTACAGCTCTTGATATGTCAGACTGGTCAGGCACTACAGGAAAGAATATTTCAGGTACAACAGACCTCGCTCCACTCGATGAGCAGGCTAAATGTATCAAGGAGCTCTTCCCGGATGCAAAGAACATCGGTATCATCTACTGCTCATCTGAGCCAAACAGTATCTACCAGTCAACAACTATTACCAAATACCTTGAGGACGAGGGATACACTGTAAAAGAGTACACCTTCTCTGATTCAAATGATGTCGCTGCAGTAACACAGAGTGCATGTGATGCATCTGATGCAATCTACATCCCAACTGACAACACTGCTGCTTCATGTACAGAGGCTATCAACAATGTCGCTTCACAGGCTAAGAAACCTATCTTCGCCGGCGAGGAAGGAATCGCTAAGGGCTGTGGTGTTGCTACACTTTCTATCAGCTACTACGACCTTGGATACACAACAGGTGAGATGGCTTACGATATCCTTGTAAATGGTACAGACATCAAAACTATGGAGGTTAAGAGCGCTCCTAAGTTCACTAAGGAGTACCTTCCGGACCGCGCCAAGGAGCTTGGAATCACAGTTCCTGACGGCTATGAGGAAATCTCAGCTGAATAAACAGCTGCACTATGGAGGTATTTAATAAAATGATTCTAATGAGTTATTTTGCAACCTTAAATCCGGTTGCATTCACCAATGCCCTTCCGGGCAATATAGCCCAGGGCCTGATATGGGGTATCATGGCACTCGGTGTTTATATCACTTTCAGACTGCTGGACTTCGCCGATCTGACGGTTGATGGCTCATTTGCAACAGGTGGTGCCGTAACCGTTATGATGACGATTAACGGCTACAATATCTGGGTTTCACTGCTTTGCGCATGTATTGCCGGTCTGCTCGCAGGACTCTGCACCGGTCTCTTACATACAAAGCTCGGCATTCCTCCGATTCTGGCAGGAATCCTTACACAGATAGCGCTCTACTCTATCAACTTAAATATCATGCAGCGCCACGCCAACCAGGCACTTAGCGCAGATAAATATAATCTGGTGCTTTCATCACGTAACCTGACACATGCGATAATTGTCGGTGTGATTTTCTCGGTTGTAATTATCGCGGTGCTTTACTGGTATTTCGGAACAGAGCAGGGCTCTGCTATCCGTGCCACTGGCTGCAACCCTGCAATGAGCAAGGCTCAGGGTATCAACATCGACAACATGAAGCTCATCGGTCTTGCGCTTTCAAATGCAATTGTAGCGCTCTCAGGCGGCCTGCTTTCACAGTACTCAGGCTTTTCCGATGTAAACATGGGCCGTGGTGGAATCGTCATCGGTCTTGCCGCAGTTATCATCGGTGAGGTGCTCGGCGATGCAATCCTCGGAAAGCACATGAATTTCATGGGAAAGCTTATCTTTGTCATATTTGGTGGAATTGTTTACTACATTGTAATCGGAATTGTTCTGTGGCTGCAGATGCCAAGTGATGACTTAAAGCTCTTCACTGCAATCATCGTGGCAATTTTCCTTGCAGTGCCTTACCTGAAGGGCAAGAGCAAGGCCTCCTTCAAAAAGGCCGGCAAGCGCTCTGCCGCAGCACTTAATGCAAAGGAGGGCAAATAAATGCTAGAGATTAGAAACGTACATAAAACCTTCAATCCGGGCACAATCAATGAAAAGCATGCCCTTAATGGTGTAAACCTAAAGCTTGAGGAGGGCGATTTCGTCACTGTTATCGGTGGAAACGGTGCCGGAAAATCTACCATGCTCAATGCTGTTGCAGGCACATGGCCTGTGGACGATGGTTCAATTCTCATTGATGGAGTGGATGTCACAGGACTTCCTGAGTTCAAGCGTGCATCATTTCTGGGACGTGTGTTCCAGGATCCAATGACAGGAACTACCGCAACCATGCAGATTGATGAAAACCTCGCACTTGCAGCGCGCCGCGGAAAGCGCCGTGGTCTTGGCTGGGGTATCACAAAGGCTGAAAAGGAGCACTTCCACGAGCTTTTAAAGGAGCTTGATCTGGGACTCGAGGATCGAATGACCTCAAAGGTTGGTCTGCTCTCAGGTGGACAGCGTCAGGCTGTTACACTGCTCATGGCTTCACTCCAGAAGCCGAAGGTACTGCTTTTGGATGAGCACACCGCAGCTCTCGACCCAAAGACAGCCTCAAAGGTGCTCGCTCTCACAGACAAAATCATCAAGGAGAACAGCCTGACAGCCATGATGGTCACACACAACATGCGTGATGCCATCGCTCACGGCAACAGACTCATCATGATGAATAACGGACAGGTTGTCCTTAATATCTCAGGCGAAGAAAAGAAAAACCTCACTGTGGAGGATCTGCTCATGAAGTTTGAGGAGGTTTCCGGCGAGGAATTTGCTTCTGATAAGGCTTTGCTTGGATAGACGATATCTATATAATAATAAAAAAATTTGCAGCTCAACACACGAGCTGCAATTTTTTGTTATATACTTTTTATATGAGCTCTCCCGCCGGTTTAATCATATCAGCCTTGATAAAGCCCTTTATGATCAGATACTGCTCTATCGTCTTCACACAGTTTTCCACACCAACACGCTCACTATTTAGTGTCAGGTCGTAGTTCACCGGATTGGTCCAGTAGTTTCCGTGTGTATAGTACTTGTAATAGTCTGCCCTAAACTTATCTGTTCTCTCAATCGTGGCATTTGCCACCTCCGGTGTCACACCCATATTGGTTATGGTACGCTCCACACAGAATGCACGCGGTGCCTCAATGTATATGCTCACCACATTTGGGCGGTTCTTTAATACATAGTCGGCACATTTTCCTACTATGACGCAGGATTCCTTGTCTGCAAGCTCGTTGATAATCTGGCTCTGATACTCAAAGAGCCTGTCATCTGATTTGAACTTCTCATTTCTTGATATATATCCCTTTGCTCTTGGAAGACCTCGCAAAAAGCTCGTAAATCCGCCCTCTTCACGCAGCTTCTCATTTACCTCCTGAAACACATTCTCGTCAAGTCCGCTCAGCTGGCTTGCAAGAGTCAGAATACGGTTCTCATAACAGTGTATTCCAAGCTCTTTTGCCAGCTGTGATGCTATTGCTTTTCCGCCTGTTCCAAATCCTCTGGCAAAGGTTACTACAAAATTATCCATTTATCATTTCCTCCTTCTGAATGCCAACCATATCTAGCCTGCCAGATATCTGCTTAAGAATTCTCTTGTTCTTGGATTCTTAGGATTTGTAAACAGCTCTGACGGTGCTGCATCCTCTGCCACATATCCTGAGTCCATGAAAATAGTTCTTGTAGAAACATCTCTGGCAAATGCCATCTCATGTGTGACGATTATCATCGTAAGTCCTGTCCTCGCGAGGTCCTTCATGACATTTAGCACCTCTCCGACCATCTCAGGGTCAAGCGCCGAGGTCGGCTCATCAAACAAAAGCACCTCCGGGTTCATACAAAGCGACCTGGCAATTGCAACTCGCTGCTTCTGTCCTCCTGATAGCTGCGATGGCTTTGCATTGATATAAGGAGCCATGCCGACTGCCTTCAGATGCGTGATTGCCCTGTCAAAGGCCTCCTGCTTTTGCAGATGAAGCACCCTTCTTGTACAAAGCATACAGTTCTGAAGCACTGTCATATTGTTGAACAAATTGAAGGACTGGAACACCATTCCCACCTTTGAACGGTAATCATTGATATCCTTTTGTACATTTCTGACCTCTTTATCGTGATATAAAATCTTTCCTGAGGTCTGTTTCTCAAGCTTGTTGATGCACCTAAGCAGTGTTGATTTTCCCGAACCTGAGGAGCCTACAATACAGATGACCTCGCCGGAATGCACATCAATATCAATCTTTCTAAGTACCTCATGATCACCAAATGATTTGCTTAAATCCTTAATTGAAATTACTGTCTCACTCATATTGTGCCTCCTATTCATTGTCCATGTACTCAACTGCGAGTGCATAGTCTGTCTTGCCCTGCAGCTTCTTTTCAATCAGCTTGAAGAGCTTATCAAATACAAAGCAAAGTACAAAGTAAATTACTGCGATGACCAGATATGACTCAAAGTACTTGTAGTAGTTTCCACCGACTGTCTTGGCAGCCATGAAAAGCTCCTGCACAGCGATAACATTGAGCACTGATGTCATCTTCAGATTTAAAAGGAATGTATTTGCCATCTCAGGAATGATGTTCTTGAATGCCTGCGGCAAAACTACATAGAGCATTGTCTTAAACGGTGACATTCCCATGGCCCATGCGCCCTCGCGCTGTCCCATATCTATTGAACCGATTCCTGCTCTGACTGTCTCTCCCATGTAGGCCCCTGTATTTAATACAGTTACGAGAATACCTGCAAATACAGGTGTCAGGTTTTCATAGCCCATCTGACGTATTCCATAATACACAATCATCGCCTGAACTATCATTGGTGTGTCCCTGAATACTTCAACATAAACTGTAAATATCACCTTTACTATACGGATAAGGACCTTTTTTACGATGTTGTCGCCATCGTTAAGCTTTACATCATTTACTATGCCTACGATATATCCCAATACGAAGCCAAGCAATGTACCAACTACCGATATGTACAGCGTAAGCCAGGTTCCTTTGATAAACATGCTTGAATATTTCTGCGCCAGAAATACCATCCATTCTAACGAATTACTTGGATTACTTATCATCATACTGCTACCTCACTTTTATCTCTCTAATCCCCAGCTTACGCCGGTTTATCAGACTATTGTGGGATGATGCGATATAACATCATCCCACAGTCTTTCATCTTTTCGTGAATCAGATAAATCTCTAACAACTAGTTGGCTGCCGGCTGCTGTGTCAGAACCTGATCCATCAGCTCATCCATCTTTGCCTTGTCATTCCAGCCGATTGCATTCATGGCATCCTGGATTTTATCTCTGAGTGCTGTATCATCCTTTCTTGTTGCGATACATACATTTACCATTTCATCATCACCTGTGAATGTATCATTCTCATCCAGCTCGATAATCTGTAAATCATCATTTGTCAGTGCTGCTGACTCTGCTGTCGGAACATCGATTACACATACATCTGCGCTGCCGTTTGATATTGCGAGGAAGCACTCTGATGTAGTCTCAAAGTTTCCTGACTGCTCAGCACCCTTTATCTGGTCTAAAAGTGGAATCCAGCCTGTTCCAAGCTGTGTCGTTACTTTGCAACCTGTATCTGCGAGATCTGAAAGACCCTTTACAGTTGAATACTTGCCGCCCTTCTTAACAACAATACAGTTGTTTCTATAGTAATAAGGCTCTGTGAATGCGTATGACGCTTCTCTTTCCTTTGTCTTTCCCATACCGGCGATGATACAGTCATAATCTCCTGCATCGAGTGAGATACCGATTGATGACCACTCAACCTTATGTACCTCAAGGTCCATTCCCATCTGGTCTGCAAGCTTCTGTGCCACTGCTACATCATAGCCGTATGCATAGTAATCAGAGCCTGCTATCTTGACTGCCTTGCTGCCGTCCGGTGTGGTATCTGTATCCTGTGTCCAGTTGAATGGAGCATATGCACATTCCATACCGACCTTTAAAACCTTCTTTGATGAGCTGTCTGCCGCTGAGCTATCTGAGGCAGCTCCTCCTGATGACGAACCACATCCAAACAATGTTGTCACTGCCATTACACCTGTCAATATCAATGCTGCAAATCTCTTACTTCTCTTCATCATAAGCTTTTCCTCCTTGATTATTGAAATACGAAAAGGCGCCGGAGTTTTTCTCCAGCGCCTTTGCTTAGTTCGTATAATAAACTTAATGAAGCAGCTTTGCAATGTTAATTTTGCACAATTTGTTTGTGCATTTTTACAGTGACTAATTAAACATAAGCCTTTTTACAAGAATACAATTAACTACATCCAGATATTCCATCGAGTCATCAAGGCTGATTTCCAGTATTTCCTCTATCTTTTTCAGACGGTATTGCAGGGAATTACGATGAACGTACATAATCTGTGCCGTTTTTCCGACATTAAAGCCACACATATAATAATTGAGCAGCGTATCTATGAGAAACGAGCCGTTTGCATTGTCATACATCTCAAGCCGCTTTAGCTTCTCGTTGCAATAATCCATGATTTCCTGCTGATTGCCACTGTTGAACATATACTTGTATATGCCCATGGAGCTAGCACTGATTACCTTCTTGTTGGTCGGATTGGGTAAAATATCCTTTTTGGGGATGAGATTTTTCGCCTCCTGATAGCTCTTGCCAAAATCCGCAGGCTTCCTGTATGCAGCACCGAGTATGCATGTGCTGTGAATGAGCCCTGCAAATGGTGCACGACTGTCTAAATCCCCAAGTATCCTTTCAATCTGATGCTCTGTCTCCATATCCTTTGTCTCCTCAAAAAGAAGCACAAATTTGTTCAAAAACCTCATATACATAGGCTTTTTCTTCATATGGATAACCTCGCGGTTCAGGCAGTCGGTATAGTATGTATATGTGTGCTCGTCCTGCTCCAGATTCACTCCGTATTTGCGGTCTATCACGATGATTCCCACTCTGTACGGCCGGTCAAAGGTCAGACCAAACTGTGCAGAAATCTTCTCGATATACTTATCATTTACCTCATATCCAAAAAGCAGATTGTACAGGTAGTCCCCGGTCCTTTTATTATCCACACTGGTCTCTAAAAGCAGCTCTCCGACGCTCTGCGCAATATCTACAAAAGTAGCTCCTTCCCACCGGATATAAAACAACGGCAGCTTGAGCTCATCAGCCTTGTCCTTCATCCTCTGCGGGGTCTCTTCCCTGTCCTCCACAACCGAAATCGCAAAACCCGATATTCCCAGCTCATTCAGCTCAACCATGGCATCATATGCCTCGTCCATGGAAAATCTCTTATAATCTACCACAAGCAGCGCAAAGTTGCCCGGATTCATATGATCCTTATAAGGCTTTGTCTGCACCAGATACGTCCATGACACCATCCGGTCAAGCCCTGTTGCTCCCGCCACAAGCTCCATTCCGTCCATTTGTAAATTGTTAACATCCCTGCATGAAATCATCTGCGTCTCCCTGATAACATTAAGCTTCGGTAATTATCCCAAGCTGCTTCACATTACTTATATCCACAGCCGCTTCGCCCCGGCATATCCTCTCCGTGCACATACCTGGCATTGAACTCCATATTTATCTCACGAAGCTCCTTCTTTCCGTCAATATAGTCCTGATACATCTCGGCAAGTCCCGACATGCAGCCATCGCAGGTGGCCTCGATATTGCCAAGCGACTCTGCCACAATTGCCTCGCGTTCCTCTTTTGTTGTCTCACTAATTAAATATCCCATTTCGTATGTTTCCTTTCCGGCTGTTCACATATTAAAAGCCCAGATTCTCATCCACAAGAATAATCTGGAAACGTCCCTTCACCCTTGAGAAGCGTGTGGTCAGAATCTGACAGCAGATACACTGTGGGCTCTTGCAGTCAAAGCAGGTGCCGTTCTTGGAGCATGGTGTGTCGATGCCAAAGCGCTGTGCGTTGATAGGCGCAGCCTCATTTCTCGCACGGCTCATAGCGTCTGCCTCTGTCTTTACTACCTTGTTCATGCCTACTATAAGAAGCACATGCTTCGGTCCGTAAGCATATGCTGCCACGCGGTTTGCATTTCCGTCAATATTGATAAATACGCCATCCTCGCTCATCGCATTGACACTTCCAAGGAAATAATCCGATGTAAATGCCTTTAACGCTATCTCCTGCTTCTCCTCCTGCGTAGACACCTTGTCCCTGTCATAAAACTGATATTCTCCGTTTGAGAGGGCCTCATACAGACCACATTCCTTCACCGATGTGGCACCGCCCATATTGATTGAGCTTCCCTTTGGAATCAGCTCCAGTGCCTTCTTAACAGCATCCTCCTTTGTCTCTACATAATATGCCTCCATGTTGCGCGACTCAAGCGCAGCCACAAGGCGCTTTCCCAGTAATTCGTTTCTCATTTTTCTTACGTCCATAGTGTAAACCTCATTTCATGCTTATTGCCAATTCCAGTTTGTGCAATTAGCTGTATTAATTGTTGTTATTATACTACTTTACAGGGGGCGTCTGCAATTTATTCGGGAATAAATAAGCTTATTATAAATTTTCCTATAAAATTTAGGCTGCTATGCAGATAGATATTTTTCCTGTCTTCCCCCGCACATTTTATGTTATAATCATCTGACGGAGGTACATCATGAAAATAACTACTCTATGCTACATAGAACACGATGGACAATATCTCATGCTTCATCGTATTAAGAAAGAAAATGATATAAATGAAGGAAAATGGATTGGTGTTGGCGGTCACGCCGAGAATGGTGAATCACCCGAAGAATGCTTGCTCCGCGAAGTCAAAGAGGAAACAGGGCTCACACTTACATCATACCGTTTCCGCGCGCTCATAACTTTTATAAGTGATAAACAGGAGCCTGAATTGATGTGTCTTTTCACCGCTGATGAATTTTCCGGCAAGCTTATAACATGCAACGAAGGTGACCTCAAATGGGTGGATAAAACTATCGTGCCCACACTTCCTACCTGGGAAGGCGACGCTATCTTCTTAAAGCTCCTGCTAGAAAATGAAGAAAATTTCTTCACACTTAAGCTTGTATATGAAGGTGAATCACTGGTTGATCAGAAGCTTGAGATTTATTAGTATTATCCTGCCACAAGACTATTTACAAGCTTCTGCATATCTGCCTCCCAGTTTCTTTCCCTGCTATAATAAACACAGCCATATATTTCCGGGTATTTGAGATTCACGCTGGAGCAGAGAATTACAGGTATTGTGATTTTGTTCTTAATCACTCTGTCAATCAGAACATCTCCTGATTGTTCCTCTCTGCCACCCGGCTCATCGGGATAATACATATCAGTAATTATCAGATCATACGGATTATTACTATCTATTGAGTTTTTAATCTGTTTCCACCCGTCTGCGAGATTATTGGACCATTCGACATCTTTAATCCCACATCCTGACAGGGCTTTGCAAATATCATTGTGTTTAAATGTATCATCTTCGATATTCAGTACTCTCATGTGAATCCTCCTGCCTTTATCTGTTTAAGTATTCATTCCATCTTGCATTCGTCTCCTCAAGCTCATGCTTTTGCATTATGCGATTGCGGTCGCTGAGTATCGCAAGCATCTCATCAGCGATTTCTTCCATGGGAAGCTTTTTATAGTGTGACAGATATCCTATCATCCTTTGAGTTGTCCAGTCGGTATTTAGGTTTTTCGTTATCTCATCGCAAAACGGCTCCGGATACCCGCGCCTAATCAATATATCATATAGCTCCATACTCTTTGCTGTTTTTGGTTTCATATAGTGCCTCTCCACGTCTGCCAGATGCATATGTTTTCCAGTACCCTTTCATGTCAAGTATATGAATTCATAAATTTAATTCTAAGTTTTTTCAACAGGCTGCTATTTTAGTTATACAATACTAAATTTTATTTAATCCGTTTCTGGATATCTTCAACGGATGGCAGTTGTTCTTCCAGTTCATCCGGCAGAATGCTTGTCACTTTATATTCGCTCACACCAATTGGTTTGGAAATATCTTTGAGCGAATATTCCGCTACCACGTTGTTCTTGCTCTTACAAAGGAGCAGACCAATGGACGGGTTATCCTGCTCTTTCTTTAATATGCCATCCACTGCCGACAGATAGAAATTCAGCTGCCCGGCATATTCCGGCTTGAATTCCCCGGTTTTTAGTTCTATGACTACATAGCAGCGCAGATTCAAGTTATAGAATAACAGGTCAATATAAAAATCATCGCCGCCCACGTTCAGATGATACTGATTCCCCAAAAATGCAAAACCTGTTCCAAGTTCCAGAAGCAGCTTGGTGACATCCCTCACCAATGCCTGTTCAATATCCCGTTCCAACATGTCCTCTCTAAACGAAATAAAATCAAACACATATGGGTCTTTCATCGTCTGCGTTGCAAGCTCACTTTGAGGTGATGGCAGTCGATTTTCAAAATTTGTGACCTTGTCCGCCAAAACCTGCCGTTGATATAAACCACTTTCTATCTGATGCACAAGAACATTATGCGACCATCCATTTTCTGCTGTTTTATGAATATACCATACACGTTGTTCTTGGTCTTTTACCTTTTCCAAAATTGCAATATTATGGGACCATGGAATTTGTGCAGACACCGTCTGCACAAATTCACGATCCGGATAAGTCTCAGCGAATTTTGCCATATACTTCAGATTTCTGACGGAATATCCCTTGCTCTTTGGAAAAGCACTTCGTATATCCGTGGCAAGATTGTCTACAAACTTGTTCCCCCACGCTTTATGCTCATTGATTACACAACCAATATCATGATACAAAAGCAACATATCAGCATTCACATGAATCGTCGCATGATATTGTGCAGCCTTTATTTCACTTTTTATATTTTCGATAACGGATAGATACTCCGATGTATTCATCAACACACGCCTCGCCTCACTTTCTCATAACTGTTTAAGCATTCATTCCATCTTGCATTTGTCTCCTCAAGCTCCATACTCTTTGCTGTCCTTGGTTTCATATAGTGCCTCTCCAATCTTCTCAATCAATGTCACATCCGCCGGCAGCTACTTTACATCTGCATCTACATATATCTGCATTCTTATATCCAGCTAAAATCGCCACCTGTCACAGCAAGCGATAACAGCTTATCCATCTTCTCTACCTCTTCAACGCCTCTAACCATCTGAATAAGATTCGCAGATTCTACAACCTTTGGCATCTCCTCATCAGGTCCTATCTCCATATCTGCCTCTTCTCCACAGTATGGACATACCAATGTTGGTGCAATTTTTAAATCCAGAAACCTGCTTCCACACTCTTTACACTCATAATAACCGCACTGCTGGGTGCCATCCGGTACATAATACATATATAATTTCCTGCCTTTCATTTCCTTTAGTGTTATTTCCATGTCTTCCATACATCCGGCTGGTACCCGATTGTTGACTGCCTGCCGTTTCTAACCACCGGTGTCTTAATCACCTGCGGATTTTCAAGCACTTTATCCAGCTTGTCCTCATCTGCTATGTACTTTATAAGTGCCAGCAAATCCTTATCTTTGCCATCCCAGTTAATCATATTGTCAAGACCGCCATTCACTTGGGCGACAGAATTAAATTCGCCCTTGCTCATGCCTTTTTCCTTCATGTCGATAAACTGAAACTTTATCCCACGCTCCTTGAAAAATCGCTGTGCTTTCTTTGTGTCATTACATTTCTTTGTTCCGAAAATTTGTATGTTCATGCTATTTGCTGTCCTTGGTTTCATGCAACTCCTCTCCAATCTTCTCAATCAGTGTCACATCCGCCGGCAGCCACTCCACGTCCGCCAGATGCTCCTTTGTAAGCCACTTTGCGTCCTCAGCCTCCTTTAGGATAAGCTCACCGTGAATTACCTCACACCAGAAGCAATCCATAGAGAGATGGAAATTAGGATAATCGTATTCTATCGTATCTATTAATTCTCCGACAGCAATTTCTGTGTCCAGTTCCTCCATTATCTCCCACTTTAGCGCCTGCTGCGGTGTCTCGCCAGACTCAATCTTGCCTCCAGGAAACTCCCAGCCGCCCTTGAACTCTCCGTAGCCTCTTTGGGTTGCAAATATAATCGGTTTATTTTCTTTATTGACTGCTCTTATGACGGCAGCCACTACGCGTACTGTTTTCATATTGCCTTAAGCTCCTGTGTATTATTTTGTAATCTTTGTTGTAAATTGCTCTGCAGATATCGAAGCAGATCCTCTCTTACAGGGTGGTGCATCTTCATCTCAAACTTGGTGATATCGCGCTCTTTGCCATTGTTATCACGCTTTCTGGCAGCGCGCACATCAACTATATCAAACTCTCCCATATAGTAAAAATTTGACTCCGCATCACTCTTTTTCACGAGCAGATGCTTTCTTTTTGTGTTCACTACATCTGAAACATATGAGCTGTCCACGCCCCTGCCAATCTGCGAATCCCATCTGAAAATCATATTATCTTCAAACGCATCCGCGTAATCCGGCTTTCCATCTACATAGTTTTTCTGCTCGTCTGTGCTTTCCTCTTTATGATATGTGACAAAGATAAATACATCATCATCTATGCGCTTCATTCCGTACATGGTAGAGGAAAGATCCCTACCACAATTCATCAACAGACTAACATCACGCCTGGAGTATTTCTCATACAATACAAACGGACTCTCATTTTTGAGTGCGGTCTGATATTTATCATGGTATCTTTTGAGTCCTACCTCTATTATGTCATCTATCTGCTTTTTGAACTCTTCATTTTGAAGCCTTGTGGTAAAGTTATTCATCCTGCGGAAAATATTATTGTTATCCTCCTTTAGAATATCTATTCTGCAAAATCTCTTGTACTCATCATCCTTGCTGACAAACTTTCCCTGCAACACATCAGCCGCATTGTCAAGAGACTGCACATTTACCTCGTAATCGTATCTTTGTGTGAAAACCTCTCTTATCTCTTTCATTGAAAGAGACGGTTTCTTCATAAGCTGCCTTAAAATCTCCAATTCAAACGGTCTCGTACCACTTAGGATAGTTTTAGACAAATACTCAAGAGTTGTTTTTTCCTGCTCATTTAATCTGCCGGTATAAAGCTCCTTCTCAACCGCTTCAAGAAATGCCTGATAGGTCTTGTACTCTTTTATTATTACAAGCGGGTCTACCTCTCCATTTTCATAAAAATCCAATAGGTACGGCACTCTTCCAAGCCTGTTTTTCAAAGAAACATAGCTCTCTCTTATAATGGATTTCATACCCTTTATTTTGCCTATCGACGCAAAAATCCTGTCCTTTGCAATCTCATCAAAATGCACTGTCGAAGCGCCGGGAATCGTATTATTTCCGCTGATAACATACTTTCTGATTGTATCTGCATTGTAAGAGCGGTCGCCCGACAATGCGACTGGTATCATAAAATTGTTGTTATAGTTGCCAATGAAATCAAGTATAACAACATATTCCTTGCCATTTGCCTTTCTAAGTCCACGTCCCAGCTGCTGTATAAATACAATTGGCGATTCTGTCGGTCTGAGCATGATGACCTGGTTTACCTCCACGATATCAACACCCTCATTTAAAATCTCGACGGAAAATATGTAATCCAGAGGCTGCATGTTTTCATCGGCTTTATCTACTTTATCCGTTTTCTCTGTTCTCTCCGTGTCAAATATCTGATCTGCATTAGTTTTGTTAGTGGTATCTAACGTATTTTCATCCATCGCAAGCCGCTCAAAGGCTCTCTGTCTCTCCTCCTCTGTGGCATCTCCATTTAATGCGATTGTACGGAAAAATCTGCCTGTCTCAGGATTTATTGTCTGATTAAACTTATTCGATAATTCGACTGATTCATCTATCCTGCTGCAAAAAATCAGTCCCTTCACCCTGTCGCCGCTATGTCCAAAATAATTGGCCTGCTCAATGATATGCTTTACCCTCTCATCACCAACAAGCTGGTTGAACGATGATTCTGTAAGCTTTTTACTCTTTATCTCCTTGTCACCAAGCAGTGAAACATCTGTTATTCCAAAGTAATGGAACGGGCACAGCATGTTTTCCTCCATAGCCTGCTGCAAACGAATCTCATACGCAATCTGATAATTAAAAATCTGGTAAATGTTTTTTCCGTCAATATCATCATCGCGCTTATCAGGGGTCGCTGTCATTCCAAGCCACAGCTTTGGTGTAAAATAGTTCATCACCTTCTGGTATGTGTTAGCCGAGCTGTGGTGTGCCTCGTCCAAAATTATGCAATCAAAGTCATCCGGTGCATATTTTCTCAAATGCTCATCACGATTTAAGGTCTGTACCGTTGCAAAAACATAATCCCTGTCATAGTCACTGTACCCTGCACCGACAAGTCCCATAGAAACTGATTTATCAAAAATCTTTTCATATGATTTCTTTGTCTGTCTTGCAAGCTGACCTCTGTGTACGAGAAACAGCACTCGCTTGAATCCCAGCTCACGCATGGCAAACGCAGATGCATATGTTTTTCCGGTACCCCCTCGTGTCAAGGGTGTGATGGGGACTTTTTTAAGTAATTTTCATTTTCTCAAATGGCATCTTTACCAATAGCAATATTCAATTTTAAAGGCGAGGTGCAGGAGTCGAACCTGCGTCCTTTACCAGAACTGGTACTGCGCCTCTCCGCTGCGCTATCCTCGCTTAAGGCGGTGGCGGGTTATGGAAACAGCTTTGCAATCATCTATATTGTACCATTGCTAAATAGATTTACAAAACATCTACCGTAAAACATTCTTTTTATTCAACTGTATATTTTCCAATCTTTACAGGATTTAATAATTTTACTCTTTCTCGACTAACCTTGCTTTCCATTCTTCGAATATCTTCAAATAATGCATTTAAGTCTAACTCATCTTCTGTACTATATTTTTCAAAAAGATGTGCCAACAGAAAAATAGGTACTGCATGTCTATTTTTTTTATTATCGTGAAACTGAATCCGCTTATCAACAAACAGATACAGAATATCCAAATTAGTAATTTTATCAAAATCTATTTCATTATCAAAAATTTTTGATATTTTCTCTTTTCCTAACCCTAAATAGAATTGATGTTTTTCTAATTGTCTTGAATACACTTTTCTAATAGCATCTTCTATCTGCAAATAATCATCATGATTCAAATATACATTTTCTTTCCATTTACATTCCAGAACTAACAATTTTTTTGTCTTTATGTCATAAATTGCAACATCAATATCGCTCTTCAAATCTCTACCATTAAATTTAAGACCAGGCTCATTATATAGATAATTTGATCTTACCATTATATTCTTATATTTTTTACTATGGTTTACAACATAATCTACAATAGATTGAGACACAGTATCATCCTTCTCATAAAAATCAACAGCTTTATAGTAATGGCCATTTACTATGGAAAATTGAAAATCGTTCAGCACTATAGAACTTGGAATCCAAATAACCTTTTCTCGACATACTATGAACGGAAATTCCAAAAAAGATCCACCTTGAACACTCGGGTCAACAGAAAAATATTTTACATAAACCTTCATTACATCATTAGAAAGGCCTACTTGCTTTCCTAATGCCAAGAGTTTGGGCAGTTCATACACACAATAATATTTCCCATCTCCATAACCTGTCGTAAATGTAAGCATTCTTTTTACTGAATCTACCCTGCTCAAATAGTAAAATAATGTTAAAAATGAAGCAAGTTCATCCTTACTATTTATTACACTTTCACCATTATCTCTATATCTACTTTTTAATGTTGAACTTGATATTTTATTAAGATCTATCAGTATACGTTTTTTACATAACTCAAAATACTTTAAATCTATCACCGATGTCATTCTTCGCAAAATATTAAAATATGTTATTACCAATTGGGGATTTTGGGACAAAACAAAAACATTTATTTTATCAAGCAAATATTTCTCACACTCAGTAAAAACATGCCTTTCTGCTTCTGAAGCAAGGGCATCATCCAATCCATAATAATAAATCATCTCTTTGCTATATTCGTCCTTTATTACTGGAAAATAAAAACCTAAGTTACCATTTTTTTCTTCTCTGATTTCAACCTTTGAAGAACCATCTCTTATACTCTTTATCAAATTCGCTTTTGAATATTCATCATATATCTTTAACACCCATTCTATAAATTCATATTCACCTGGTAACTGTTCGCCAAACACTGCACTCTGATACTTTAATTTTCCGTTCTTTTCCATTATATTTTTAATGTACCAATAGACAGCTTCTCTCAATGGATTGACTGATATCATTAATTCATTATTAGCAAACAATCCATTATTAAGAGATTTCATCGACATATCATTAAATTTTTTCTCAACCACAGACAATGGATAAAGTATTTCTTTTCCAAAATCATGTGAAATTTTTTCATATACCCCCTGAAAATTATTATCTATATCTTTATTAATTTCTGAAAATAAAACTTGTCTTAATTCATACTCTTCTTGTCTTTCCAAGCTAATCATCCCTCCCACAAATTTTCATTACTTTTTTCATCATAAACAACTTTAATTTGCTATCAATAATATGGTATTATGAAATGTCTCTCAACCTATAATTATCCACACGTGGTTATAGAGTACGGGCCTTACCCCTTTTTGATGCTTTATAGCTATGCACATACCATAGGGGAAATTTAAAACATTACAATCCATTTACTCATCTTGACTTTCACTATTTAATAATGTTTTGGACGTACTATCATACTCCATATCAGTCAATTCCGATTTAACATAATCATCATTAAGCAATTTCATAAGATTATCGACATCTTTTTTCGTATTTGTACGAATCTTTCCATTTTCAATATGTATAATATTTTTATATCGAGGAACTAATGGTATTTTATTTATGAGTTCATCTTTATCCATTGCCAACACTGGTGAATTCTTCACTTTCATAAGTTTTTTGGATATAGTTAATTTTTCTCCAGTTTGATATTCCTTCAATGTAGCTATATTTCCAATAATATCTAATTCTTCCAGTTTGGAAATAACACTCTGTGCTTGGTTACGGACAAACACTTGAAAGCCAAAAAAATCTTGAAGAACCTTAACATTTCTTACCAATATAGTATTATCTAAGATAAGTAACTCTCCTCTTTTATCGATTTTCAGCATTTCTTTATCGACAATTTCAAACACATTATCTTTTTGTATTATTCTTAGATTATTTTTTGCCTGCAATCTGGATCCTACATATGCTTGCTGATATATAAACAATTTCTTGCTATTTAGATTTATTTTGAATAAAAAGCCAAGGACATTTCCTATGTCCTTTTCGTCAAAATTGAAAACCTCATCCATACTATCATCATTTAGCAAGGCAAATGGTTTGTACTCATCACTTTGCTCCAAAACATAAACTGCCTTTTTATTATCTATAACATCTAAAATATCACAGTACACCACCTCATCTTGCAAATACTGTGTATTAATAATCTCCAAAGCAATAGACCGAATTCTATCTTTCAAGGAATTCATCGATATCATCTTCTCAATATAAAATCCCTGCTCCTCACCTTTTAAGCAGACGTATACATCAACACCGCACACTGCACCTGTTTCTGTAATTTCTTTAATTTTTGATGTTATCTCTTGTTTATTCATGAATTTATCCTTCCTTTCTGATAACTAAAACATTGTCCTCTATCTTCTTGTACTCTATTGTGTTGCGACTATCCATATTGCCTCTTATCAATGCAATATACTCTCCATCTGGCAAATGCTCATTGTCAACAAATTTAAATTTATACACCTTATATTTCAATATTATTAGTACTGGGTTTTGATAGTATAAATTGGTTTTCGACAACAAACATATTATTATAACAACTAGAAAAATCATCAATAATAAACCATTCCACGTCGAAATATCGTTAACCAACAATGGCAAAATAAGTGTAAGAAAGAAATTCAATCCGGCATCTTTTTCTTCTTTGATATCCTTAACTTCATAACCTCCAACTACGTCATATCGTTGAAAACATACAAATTTAATAAATATGATCAAAGACACAATAACCCAAATCAAACAAATCCACATTCCTATATATAACGGCAAATGTTTATAAACCATCTGAATATTGAACAAATTGCCAACCACACAACCAAACTTCTCAAATGGAAAATATTGCAGTATTGTTAATAAAAATAACGGACTTAACGACAAAATAATCAATTGCTTCTTCAATCACTTCACCTCTTTTCCTTCTTGACAATATATTTGTTTTGACTTTTCGCTCCCATTCCAATTATACCACCTCCTCTCACTAATCTCCACCGAATATTCAGTATTATCAAGGCTTTCGAGCCTTTTCTGTCTCCCAAAACTCATCCTTAAACTTCCACTTTATCTCCACCCTGTCCTTTGCATACACAACAATCTCCTCCACAAAAGCATCCACCATTTCCCTGTTAAGTCCCGTCAGCTTCAGCTGCCCTTCCAACATCTCCAGACCTGCCACTTCCGGCACATCAACATCTGCCATCTTGGTGACTGCTGCCCTCTGCTTTTCGATATTCTCCCGCAGGCGCTCAAGCATCTGCTCATATATCTTACGCTGTTCCAGATATGTTTCCTTATCCGTCATGCCAAGCTTGTAACTTTCATAAGCTTCACGCAGGTTCTTTTCGATCAGTTCACGGCTATGCTCCATATCTGAAAGATGCTTTTCTGCCTGCTTTAATCGTTCTGCCTGTTTCTCCCGTTGCATATCCACAACCTTTCTGGAATCCACCAACACATCAATCATCATCTGAAGTGCTTTCTTCACAACACTTTCCATATAGGCATCCAACACGCTGATATTGCATTTTCCATCAGTCTTATCCAGATAATGATTTGCACAATAATACTTCGGTCGACCGGCATAAGTATGGGACAGGCGATGCCCACAGTTTCCACAGATCATCTTGCCGGTCAGGCAATGTGTTTCATGCTTTCTTTTGGCACTGGCACATGTATTTCCTTTTCGCATGGCAGCGGCTTTTTCAAAATCCTCCTTGCTGATAATTGCCTCGTGACAATTTTCCACACGCTTCCATTCATCCTTTGGAAGTGCTTTTGCATGTTTATCGCCAACATTCTCAATCTTGAAGCGGCTGTAAATCATCGTGCCGGTATATTGCTCATTTTCGAGGATTCTTCCTATTGCAACATTATTCCAGAGAGGCTTTTTCTCACGATATCTGGCAAGTTGCTTTTCACTTTCTGTCTGCATGGCAATATACACGCCCGGCGTATCTATTCCATCCCGGTTCAGTCCTTCTGAAATTTTGTACATAGATTTTCCAGACAGAAACTCTTTGAAAATGCGCTTTACAATCTGACTGGCAAACTCATCCACAACCAGCTTATGCTTGTCCTCCGGACTTTTCACATAGCCATAAGGAGCATAGGTAGCTATGTACTTACCATTGCCACGCTTTGTATCAAGTGTCAATGATACTTTGGAAGACTGCTCCTCACTGAAGAAATCATACATGATTCCCTTAAATGCAACATCAATCTCACCAATACCACCCACATAATCTGCGCTGTCATAATTATCGTTTATAGCAATAAATCGCACACCCATAAAAGGAAATATCTGTTCAATATATTTTCCCTGCTCGATATGATCTCTGGAAAATCTGGAGAAATCCTTTACAATAACGCATGAAATCTGCTTTCTTTTCACAAGGTCCAGCATTCTCTGCATATCCGGGCGGTCCATATTTTTACCTGAATAGCCATCATCCACAAACTCCATCACACTCATTTTGCGAAGTTCCTTATTTTTATTAATAAATCCACGGATAAAAGCACGCTGATTGGTAATACTGTTGCTCTCATCTTTTACAAATTCATCTTCCTTTGATAATCTCAAATATATTGCTATCTGCTCCAGATATGCTATCAACAACTCCTCTAGCGTTGATTGTTCACCATATGACATGGTTACTTTTATGGCACTCCCTTTATCTGTATCTATTTCAATTGTTTTATCTGTAATATCTATTTTTTCTTCCATCTGCGCTACCTCCATAAAAAAACGCTATCCATAGCTCATTCGAAAATGCATAAACTATGGATAACGATTTTGGTTATCACTAATTCTGTTCTGGACTTCTTTTAACGTCCTATGAAGGTATACGCCGGTCTTCCTAACCCCTCATCGCCCCGTATACGTAAAGGTGTACTCACCTCCGGGAATTACAGACGAGCCACTAGCTGTGTTCACGACGCCCTCCTCCATTCTGGAGAAGCACTATCTCCCCTACATGCATTGCGGGGATCGGGACGAACCTCTCGCCCCTCATGGGTTATTATCCTTACGCAACATACCTGCTCCCGCATTGCCCGGACTTCTGTCCAGCCTCTTGGCCTTCATCTCTCAATCCATCAGCCTACTAATATGATAACTGTGACTTTCATCCTGCGGGTATATGATCCGTAATTTTACTCAAATCTGTAACTGCTATTCAGTTGTCAATTTTCATTTTCTCATTGGCTTGTCTCAAGCCTGGATATAGTATAAACCCATCCTGTCTCGTCCACAAGGGACTATCATGGTCTATTTTTGCGAAAAAGTGTCAGTTTGTGACATTTTTCTGATTTCCACAAAATATCATACTGCCTCGGTCAGTGATTGTACACTTCTGCAGAGTATGAAATTTGCAAATCGTGTGTTCATTATACAATGGGGTTTTGTGTTTGTCTATGGACAGGGTTGGTGTTTTTTTAGTAAAATTCACCATAATTTGGTGTTATTAAAAATCCGCATATTATTAACACTGTAGAGACTTAATCAGTATTTTGAATACTCTTAATATACCTTACAAAACGAGATATTGTCCAAATTCTATCTTGTCTATCTCTTGGATAACATGATATGTATGGTTTAGGTACCACAAGAATAACTTTTTCTGCCTCCATCTCATCCATTTGCATAGGTGATACTCCCTGTTGCAATGTGCATAAAAACTTATTTTCATCTTTTAATCGATTTGCCTCATTCAGAATTTGACGCCATCTATCCTTACAAGTTGTTTTAGCTGCCAAGGTCGCCAATTTACTTACAGGATATGTCAAATCACGATATGCCACTGCTGATGGAAATAGAAAATCTGGTTTCTTTTTTCCTTCTGTAACAGGTTGCGCATCATAAATAATTTCATTAGCTACAAATATTGCCTCCAAATGATGTTCTAAACTCTTTCCTGCTCTGCTCTTACGTCTATTTAATACAGAATTCGCAACACTAACAAATTCTTCAACTGACGGAAATCCACATCTTACAATATCTCCGTATCTATATTCTTCCAGCGCTCTAAATAATGCATATTCCATATTAGTCCATTCTATAATCTTTTTATCAGGATTTGTAATCAAATACTCAACATGATTATACACTGCATCAGAAATATTTCTTGCAGCCGATGACATCACCTCTGTCTCTGGAAATTCTACTTCCAACGAGGAAATAAATGTTTCGATAGCCTGCTGTTCTATAACACTTCTTTGTACGCCTCCGGCTCCAAACAAACAATTAGTCTCTGTTGCACTTATCCCAAATGTACTCAAAAATTCTTCTATTTCATCCTCCGTATCCATTATAAATACGGAATAATCATCCCAACTTTGTTTTGTCAAGACAAATAAAGAACCTGTTCTATCCGGATTAATTATATCAAAGTCTCTTCCAAATTTCGTAATTCTCAGTTCCTTTTTGCTACTGTAATAAGTAAATGTACTTTCTGTAACCAAATCTCCTTGCCATGTTATCTTAACATCTCTCTTTAAAATATCATTATCTGGCAATATTTCTACAAATAACATGCGACTTGCAGATACTGACACAAGAACTCCGCCTTGATGTCCACCTGTCGCTCCAGTATCATTCGCAGATAAAAATTTGCAAAAAGCCAATTCACTTGCAACAGTTGATTCTATTGCTTTGTTTAGTATTTCTGTTGACATTAAATCGCCTTCCTTTTTTCATTCTGAACATCCGATTCTAATAAATCAATTTTTTCTACAATCAGTTTTGCAACATTCTCTATTAATGGAACAACTACCGAATTTCCAAACTGTCTATACGCTTGCGTATCAGACACCGGTATTACAAAGCTTTCTGGAAATCCCTGTAATCTCGCGCACTCACGCGGAGTCAACCTCCTCGGATTTTTTCCCTTTTGAGCTATTAATATTTCTGATCCATCCTTATGATATCGTGCACTAATAGTTCTAGATACTCCATCCAAAGGCGCAATTCCATAACCAAATCCATTACCAGCTGCCCTATGTTTAGCAGCATAATTCTGAAGATATGTCCATAAATTATCAGACAATGTATATTTATCATCTACCTTTTTTTCTAAAATGTCTCGCATCACTGGTTTCGGATTGACTGGCGTAATGTCAAAATCAAACTCAATATCATCACCATATCTCTCCATGTCAAAGCCAACAATTATAATTCTCTCTCTATGTTGCGGGACAAAATTCTGTCCGTCCAACACTGCAAAGAAAACCTTATATTTCAACTCATCTAATGATTCTAGAATCGTTTTAAAGGTCCTTCCTTTATCATGACTCTTCAAATTTTTTACATTTTCAAGCATAAACGCTTTGGGGCGCTTTTCTTTTAAAATTCTGCAAACATCAAAGAATAATGTTCCTTGTGTTTTATCTTCAAACCCAGTCTTTCTTCCCAAACTAATCTTCTTCGAGACGCCCGCAATAGAAAACGGTTGACACGGGAACCCTGCAACCAATATATCATGATCAGGAATTGTTTTAGCGTCCACCTTTGTAATATCGCCTTCCGGTTGTTCCCCAAAATTAGCATAATATGTTTGCTGACTATACTTATTCCATTCGTTGGAATATACGCATCTTCCACCAACATTCTCATATGCAAGTCTCATTCCTCCAATTCCCGCAAAGAGATCAATAAAAGTAAATTGAGATTTTAAAATAGGTATCTGTTTCTTTTTCTTATCTGTAATATAATATACTACTGCTTCTCTTACACAAGCTTGCATTGATTGTTCTGTTTCAACAGAATATGTATTAAGTTCTTCATACAATGCATCATCTACTCTTAAATGCATCTGTTTCATATAATTGCCTCCGGGAAAAAATATGTACCACATGTTTCCCTTACATTATACAGCATCATTTACAAAAAAGCAATATGATTTTCGAATATATGTTCGTTATTTTAATCGCCATTTTTTTGTTGTGACATCACGTTCTACAATCCCTTCGCTTTCCAACGTTCTCAATAATCCAACAAGCCAAAAATTCTGTTGCGTCGACGTAGCTGTAGGTTGTTCTCCCCAGTCTAATCCACATACTCTAAACAGCTCCGCTTGCTTAATACCTTCTGCACTTGGTTGACACGCTTCACTCTGTTGCATAAAACTCATTACAAGTTCACGCGTCTGTTTCCTAATATCCTCCCCCCATTATTTCAAATCTACTCTTCATAGAATCAATCCTCCATCTTTATATCAAATATTATCTCTTCTATAGCCTTTACACACTCATCTGTATGCTTTTTTATATCTTTACCCCAAAATCTTATAACCGTCCATCCCATAAATAACAATTTTTTATTAACCATATCATCCCTTTCTCTATTTTTAGAAATTTTGTTCACCCAAAATGCACTATTATTACTTTTCTGTAGCCTTGGCTTTAGCACTTCCCAGTCTTTTCCATGAAAAAATTCCCCATCGCAAAATATTGCTATCTTATATTTTGTCAACACAATATCCGGATTTCCCGGTAACTTTTTATAATTCTTCCGGTACCGATAACCTTTTGCCCATAAAGCTTTTCTAAGGATAATTTCAATTTTAGTATCTTTTCCATGAATATTTTTCATGTTTTTATGCCGTTGTTCTTTAGTCAAAACATCCGCCATATATATCACCTTCTTATACTGTGTCTCCATCATCCAACACAAAACTTCTTTCAAAAGTAACTCCCGCGGCTTCTGCTATATCCTCAAGCTCTGCCACAGTAAAACTTTCTCTTTTCAGTTTTGCATTAAAATTTTGAGGTGTTGTTCCCAATCTCCTTGCCAACTCTGCCAGACTTATTTTCTGTCTGACACACAATACTTTTATTTGCTCAGATATTGTCATTTTTATTCTTCCTCCTTACCATGAGTCAGATGCAAATCCAATATAATTTTATCAGTCTTTCCGTCTGGATAAATATACTGTAATTCATCATAATCAAATTTTGGATTTAATACATGAATCAGACTATGATGATTTGGACACAATATAAGAAGATTATCTGATGAATTATCAACACTCTTTGAAAAATACTTAATATGATGAGCTTCTGCAATATTAACGCCATGTTCTTCACCGACATTTTGACCACATATCTGACATCTATACGCATATAAACGCTTTAACATTTCTACCTTCTTTTTGGAATAAGTACGTTCCATCACAGATTTTACCGTTTTATTTAATGCTGCCGTATTGTCATCAAAATTTAGATACGTTTCAACATCATATTCTGAAACAGTTTCTTCATCTACTTCCAAATTAATCACCTGAGATTCTTCCATTGTTCCATCCAAAACTGATTTTACAATTTCTGTTATTTCTTCAAACTCCATTACATTCCATTGCCCATACAGTTCTTTTACCGTCTCTGTTGGTTTTCTGTTGCGTTGTCCAACTCTTCCGTTATCAAAAAACACATCAAATTCATCCCGCCTTCGCCTTAAATAAGCATTAGGTTCAACACCCGGACCGGTAATTCGTACTGATAAGTCATCCATCGCTTTTGACACCGGTCCACCATATCCCAATTCACGAAATGCGTCATCATTAAACTTTGAAATGTAAAATGCCACTAAAGACTTTTTCTGATTTATTGTCATTTTCTTTCACCTAAAATCTTCTCATTAATATCCATTATCTGTCTGAAAATAGCTTCCAAAACATCAACCACGATACTATTACCTGCTAGTTTAATAAGCTTCTCTGTTGAATACAAATATCTATTCTTTGTTACCATAGGATTATCACTGATTATCCTGTCAAAATCCGATTCATCAAATCCCATCAACTTAAAGCACTCTCTTGGAGTCAGATATCTCCATTTTGTCTTTCCTCTTGCCCGATTCTTATAAATAATCAAGCCGGAATTAGGATTACGGTCCTGCTTTGTCGTTACTGTATTAACAACGATGTCCCTAATCTCTTTTCCATCATACAGCAATTCATTATCTTCCCATATTTTTCTTCTGGAAGGCGTATCATTAGGTTTACTTGCATCAGCTTCTTCCTTATATCTGGGAACATCATCGTAATCTAAACAAAGAATGTCTTTTAACCTTAAATTCCTTTGCTTTAAACGCGTTGCTTCATCCTTTTCCAAATTATGTTCTTCAAAGTACTTTTCTACTTGGGCTATCGTTTCGGCATTATTTTTGCACAATATACTGATCATATATGCTCTTTCTCTTTTTTGAGGAATACCAAAATTTTGAGCATTAAGCCTATATATTTTATTATAATATCCCAGATTTTCTAAAGTTGCCTTCCAATCACCAAAATCTGCAGCATGCGGTTTTGACAGAATATTGGTTACGTTTTCCATAAGCAGAAAACGAGGTAATTCTTTTCCCATTTCATTCATTTCAAGCAATATACGTTCAACTTCCCAAAGCATACCAGAACGATTATGTGCATCCCTTGCTATTCCACTTTTATTCCCATGCCAGCATCCACATAATGATAAATCCTGACAAGGAAATGAATATGTGAACAAATCAATATTGTCGGGTATATCACTTCCCATAACATCCGTAATACTTACCATATTTCTTGTTTCTTTTATTGCTGCATACAATCTTCGTTTCAAATGCATTGGCATTCGCCTAAACGTCTCATCACTCATAGGTTTCTTTCCATCGGAACTCAGCGATAAACCTTTTAAAAAATTTGTAACATCTTCATCTGAAATTTCTGCATATTTATTAATATCAATTTTGCCTTTATGTATCAGACAATATGCCAGTATTGCGTTAATATCCCAATCTGCAGTATTTACAATTTCAAAAGGTTTTCCAATTCTTGTTAATGCTTTTGCCTGACTTCCAATTCCACTAAAAGTTTCAATTACTCTAAACATTTCTTTTCTCCCGGGATCACCATACAGTATATTCCAAGCCATCCAAATCAATGGTATATGTAATTTGCGTTATTGACTCCGGTATATGATCATCCTTAAATGAGGCTTTTGTTATCTTCGGAAATTTATCATCAACCTCATATTTTCTTTTTTCTAATACTTTGTATTTTTCTTCCCTTATACTTGCACCCCGCTCATATCCCAACTGATATAACTGCTGTTCAATCTTATCTTTATCATATCCATCTGCAACTAGTCTATCCTTCATATCATTTATAGATATTCCTGTTCTTGACTGTTCTAATCTACAGAAATACAACTGTAATCTTTTTAAACTTTGGAGCTGATGCTGTCCAGATATAGTAATAGTAGCACCATAACGTTTTACTGTTGACTTAACTTCATAGCTGCTCTCATTTCCCTCTATATCGTGGCTCCCAGAATTAACAGCTGTCCATTCCACAGTATTATCCTGATTGTATAAATCATCTAAAACCATCATTTCCGCAATTACACTGTAGGCTTCCTTATTAGAAATGGTGTTTCCCATTAACTCACGCCATTTTTTCCACCATTCCAATGGCTCAGACATAAGATTTTTTCTATCCACACCATCAATTCCAGGCTCTACAAATTGCGCACAGACCGTAGCAAATTCATATCGTAAACTATCAAGCATACAACTCAGTATAAGATACTTCTTTTCTATCCCGCCAATTGCAAGAGTTCTTGAAAACAATCTGCTATTGGCAAATTTTTCTGAAATATCTCTGATATCATCAAATTCAATAGCAACACCATATCCTTCATTATCACGGATAACCATTGCTGAGTATTCTTTTGGTAACGTTTTAATTTCTCTTGCACCATTTTGTGTCGATGCAAAATACTCTCTAATCTCCTCCAGTATTCCCATGGTCTATTCCTCCTCAAAAGTATTCAACACTGTTCTTGCAACTCCATACGCCAATAGCGGGGGCACAGCATTTCCAATTTGCTTAAATGCATCCCCCATAGAACAATCAAAGAAAAAATCATCCGGAAAAGATTGTAACCTTGCTGCCTCTCTTACTGTAATTCCCCTTGGTTCAATCGGATGAATATGACTATACGTGTCCTTTGCCAAATGTGCCACTAATGTATGTGATGGTTTCGTTTCATCCAACCGCTTCCATTTATTTTCGAATTTATCTTTATCATATTGCGGAACCATTTTATTATAGAGACTAATGTATTCCTCACTATCCTTCTCGTACCCAAAAAGTTTTGCCTCTTCATAGAATAGCTCTTCTGCTATCTTTGTCGCCGCAATATAATTATCTCCTTGTTGCATTCTCTCAAAGATCGGGAAATCTCTGGTATTCCTTCTGAATGCATTTGCCGAAACACCAAATCCCTCTTTACCATACCAGGTTCTCATTAATTCTTGATATTCATTCTGTGCTTCCGTTTTATATGGATACTCAATATTTAATGACACCAATTTATATTTTGAGTCTGCTGTCGGAAATACTTCTGGTAAATCTGAAAAAGCATCTCCTACAGTAACCCATGGTTTTAATTCATCTGTTGTTCCATTGGGTTCCACAAAAAATTGACATTGCTTATATCCCTCAAATCGTTTTTGATGCTGGGTCAATACATCAACCTCATTTCGATGTGTTGGATTTGGTAATTTTATCTCTTTTCCTTCATCCCCCTTGATTGCTACAACAAAAACTCTCTCTCTTACCTGTGGAACACCATAGTCGGCAGAATTAAGTATTGTCCAATATGCCTTATAACCTTTTTTAGTTAACTCAGTACATACTATTTCTGGTATATTTTTACCGCCAAAATTTGTTGATTCCGGAACATTCTCCATCACAACAGCTCTTGCTTCCAATTCAAATACAAATCTCAAAAAATCCTGATACAGATATCCTCTTGCATCTTTTATATTTACTCTATCTTCACCGAGTGATCTAAGTTTCCCGCGACCTGCCATAGAATACGCCTGGCATGGCGGTCCTCCTATAACAATACACCCCTCATCTCCAAAACTATTTTTAAACACACTTGCTTCTATTTCTGTTATATCTCCACATATATGTGTTTCTTTTTTTCCATAGCGCCAGGAAAGATTATAAGAAATGGTTTTACATGCTTCTGGCATCAATTCAATTCCTGCCACAATATCAAAACCCGCTTTTTCAAATCCGAGTGCCAATCCACCACACCCTGAAAACAGATCAATAATTTTAGGTAACATTACACACGCACCCCCGCGTCTATAAATAAAGAGCGTACATATTCTTTTTCGCCACCCAAATATAATGCCGGATCCACAACCATCACTTTAGCAGTGTTCAATTTCATTACAATTCTGAATAAATCATCCTGCTGCGTTTTTGTGTTCGTATTGTATTCATCAAGAACCTGTTGCGGTATATGACTATAGTAATACATAATGTATCTATATACATTTATAAACGTTCCCTTACGTCCTGTTCTTTCCTCTAAATTCAATATACTGTCGGTTGTAAAACAGGGAGCCTCCAATACTTTGGCAGTTGTCTGCATATCTCCCTGCCACGACAAATGTACGTACCACCAAATTGATCTAAGCCATATTCTTGCAGGTTTGCTCCAATAATGACTCTCATTATCATATCCCCATCTTTCAGCAACGACATCTGGTATAACCTTTATCGAAAGATATCTCCAAAAATCGTCATTAGCTGCAGCTCTAAGGTTAAATCCCGGCACACGCCACAAATAATCGTACAACAAAATTCCAATGTGAGCATCTATGTAGTAGTCTTTTTTTGCTATACTATCCGGGCACTCACTTCTCACCTTTTGATTAAACTCTTGTATATCTTTACGTATCTTCAAATAATCTCCCTCGACTTCCGGCAATGAAGGATAATTCAAAACCCATTCTTTCATTGCATTCTGAGCCTCCGAACGATTTAATGTTTTAATAATCATACTTTCTATATCCTTTGATCAAAAAATTTTCTTATAGACAATGACATTGCCTCCGGTCCAGAAACATCCCACTCCAATGTATCAATGAAATAGTGGATAGCTTCTGACACACTACCATTTTGCAAATCCTCACCAGAAGTAGTTGCATCCCAATAATCTTCCTGTTCTTTTAATTTTGTAATAATAACAGCTAGTGCACTTGCCATTATTTCCTTTAAAAGTTGCTCATCAAATGTTCTTTTCGTTTTATCTAAATACTTGTAATTTTTGTGTGCAGTATTTATGTATATAGAAACACTGTCTGAAAACAGGTCATATGTAGGATCTATCCAATCACATTTTACATACCACAATGGCTGACCCGGTTCATGTATTTCATACATAGGAAATACTGAACCATTTCCATCTAGCCTTATTACAAATTTATTATCTAACTCTCCTAAAATACATCCATATTGATTAGCCAGATGTTCCTCTCCCCAAAGCGGAGTGCCTGCTTCTTTCAAATAAATAATTGTCGAAAATTCCACACTTCCTCTTAATTGAGCTTCTGAGAATTCATAATTTAACTCAAATTCCAAATCTCTTTGGGAATTTTCTATCTCTCCAATCGGAATAACACCTCTTTGCTTTGAATCAGGGGATGTCCACATTAATGCTATTCCCAGTTTTGCATTATTACATGCTATTCCGTTTGGTCCAAACAAACACTGATATGTACGAATTGAATACTTTCTTCTAATACATAACTGATAATCATCCGGAGACCATATTCCCTCATCATCGATCACTTTATGAACTATAGTACTGCTATCAACTTCTTCCGTACGCAATACATATTCCTGATCATTTCTTACATAATAAAGCTGATATGGTGATGCTTGGAATCTAGTTTTACTTAACAAATCATCCGTTATTACCGGAAAAAGTGAAATATTCGCTGCCATTATTTATCACCTTCATTCTTTTCAACATTAAACAATGGTTTAATATCTTTTCTATTCAACTGCAAAGTAATATCAAGTTCCATTTCTATCAAATGCTCAGCATCTGACCTTACATGTATACCATAACCAGCACCATTTTTCGTTTTAAGTAATTCACAGGAAATGTCACTTATTCCAGAACTTTCATTACTGCTAGCTACTGCCATTTTTAAATTTGTTTTTAGTTTATCTACTTTTGTAACAACAATATCTGCAGAAACTATCTCGAACGGCATGGATAATCCCATTTTTTCTTCCCAGTCTTTAGGTTTAATTGCACCTGTCTCAGAATCAATTGCCAAATTAATCCCTGTAGCCAAAATCTTTCTTCGCGATTTGATTGTTAACTTAACCGTCATCCCATTCGCAAAATATTTTGTTTTTGATGATTCATAACCAAAAACAACATTTTTATGTGTTTCGGTGTGTCCACTTCCGCCTTGTCCACCACTTGTTCCGCCACTTGGCTTTTTACCAAAATTTTCAGGTGGTAATAACAAATCTCCAAACATTTTTCCAAGACCAGAGTTTAATCTGCTAGTTGTATCTTCTTCCTCTACAAAAAATTCCTTAGAAATTTTACTATTAATCTGCGCTTGTACCTTTGACACAATTCTCGGGTTATTATTACCCATACTAAAGTCTCCCCAAGAAGTATGATCGGCCATCTCACTTTTTCTTACATATTCCTCAAGACTATATGGCTCTCTTGTATTAGTAAGTTTATTTTCTGAGTTTAGCACAAAAATAGCAAAAATAAATTCATCTTTACTAGAAGCACTTATTCCATCAACCCAGTTTCCCACATCCTCATATGATACAATCATCCCTGGTTTACGAGTAAAAAATAAAACAGGTTTATTCTTTTCTTTATCCTTTATTTCACAATTAAAATACATGTACGGCTCTGGTTTGTTATCTGGATATCCTGTTTTCAATATTTTACGTGGAACTTTCGTATACGCAATCGTACCAGCCTTTGTTGTTTCCAATACCTTACGCAAAAGAATGTCTTCTGATTTACACTCCACGCCGTCTTGTGCCAAAATATCATTCCCAGCCTCTTCTGACACAGCCCTATTGTAAAGTGCTTGTACAATCTGAAATGCAGGTTCCATATTGTCTAAACCAATTCCTTTTTTATTGATTCGTGCGCGTAGAAATTTCCCATATGGATATTTTTCATTGTTTAATCTCGGAGCATACCATCTTTGTATAGAGATTCGAAGATAATCTTCAATACTGCATCTCCAAAAAGGACGTATTCTATTATCTTCACTATCTTTATATTCTATCTGATTATTTTCAAGTAACATCTGTTCATCAATATAAGGAATGATTATTGTGGTTCCTGTTAAATCACCTTCATATGGTTCAATTCCAAATATATTTAAAATTTTTTCAATATACTTTTCATCTGTAATAGGTTTTGTTTTGTTGCTTCCGATTTCCTGTCCCCACCATGCTATACCTCGCTTTGATTTTCCCGGCAAAGCAGGAATAAGTGAGTCAGCATTCATTTCATTTTCCACCAGTGAAGCTGCTAATCGCGACTCATATATTCCTTCTTCATTCAGTATTCTGCTATAATAAACAACCAGTCCTATTCCAACTCTGAAATATACAGTTTTACCAAGTCCCCATGAACCACCTGCACCTTCTGCTTCCTGTGGTTTACTTATTTCATAAATCAACTTTAATAAATTTCCATACTGGTTATCTGTTACTTCATCATAATGCAGCTTGCCTGTCAGTCCAACAGTATTTGAATCACGTACTGCTATGAATTTGTACGTGTCTTTCCAATATTTTCTATTTAAAGTTTCTGTTATGCCCTCTAATTCCTTATTTAAAGATATTTTATTAAATTCTCCTGTAAAAAAATCTACAGTCACATATGGGTCTGTATCATTTTTTGCATCCAGACTATTCTGTATGGATTCTCGAACCAATAAATCTAAAATAGGCATATTATTATTTTGTATCAATTTTAGTAATGAACTCCCCGACTGAGTCATTCTACCAGGTTCAGCAATTTCAATTTTCATTTGTTCCCTCCAAGTCACCTTCGTCGTCAAACGGATTATTTTGCATATGTATAGATACAGTCGCTGTATAATCTGTTCCGCGCTTTCCACCCGGAATATTCATACAAATACCTACAATATCCTCAACCGAATCTAGATCTTCTCTCGTATCAAAGCCTTTTACCGCTTTTGAATCTTTATCTATTACATAAACAATCAACTGTGGAGTTGAATCTAAACCAGCTAAACTTCTAATCTCTTTTGCATATTTTGATTTAAAATTCTTAACCTTGCTCACAATCTCTTGCGGCTGTCCTTCCAAATCTATATCAGCTATAATATCTTTTGGATCCCTTAAAACACCAATATTTATTACCGTATCCGATTCATTATTCAATTTCTTCCTTGTACGGCTTACTTTTTTTACCGGACCTACTGGTGAATTCCAAACAGAACCACTACCTTTTCCAGCCAAAATAATATTCCAATTTTCAAGTTTCCCTTCTGCTGAAATTTTTTCAATCCAAGCAATAACAGAAGCTATATCATTGAAAACTCCTAATCTCGAATTAAATTTGTACTCTTCAAGATATTTTTTCACCAAAGAGAATTCAACATTCCTCCAAATAAAAGAATTTTCCGCATGTTGATTGCATTCTTTTCGTTCTTCCGGTTGTCCTAATGAAGCAATAAACTTTTCAGTCTCAACAATGTTATGTTTCAGCACTGCTACATCATTATCAAACAAATATGTCTGATTAAAAGAGCCACTGAAATCCATATCTGTTGCTTGTGCACTCTGCATCCTGTTTTTTGCAGTTATACGTATAAAACTTGCTTTAGGAGTATTTTTCACTCTTGGTCCATAATTTGCCGGACTCTTTCCTAAGGTGTCCATTTCATGTATTTCATCACGTAACTCCTGATCCAGCGCTGCAAGAAATTTAAATTGATCATTTGTCTTAGATGTAATCCATAATCTCGGCAACAACTCATACCCTTTTCTGTATCCAAACCATCTCCCCATTTGCATAAGTGTATCCGCCTGACTGACAGAACGAAGAAAAAATGTGCTGATAAGTCCTTCAATTGTTAAACCTCTGGACAAAGTTGCTCCACCCACAACAATAAACGCCGGTGCTGGTGTTGGCATATTATCAGCCGTAGGATATGCCAATCTGACATACATTCCATCGTCGGTAATTCCATTATTCTTGCAATTATCAATACACATATGAATTCCTTCGTGATATGCGAACTCATCGTCCTCATCCAATGGAATATTAGTTGGTTCTTTACTCAACAAAATTGTAATTTCCTTACGTATGTCCTCAAATGAAGGATATCTGTTTATTTCTTCATCCTTCCTATCGTATTGTGGATATTGTTCTCTAAACTTTTCAAATGTAAATTGACTGGTTTCTGTATTCCATACTTTTTCACATCTTCTAATCATCTCATCTACATCTTTGCTCACAATCCAATCTCTGACCGCTTCTGCAATATTCTGATGATGATCAGTTTTCTGACTTGTATGTATCAACATACTAATCGGCTTTCCGTATCCCCATATTCTCATGCAGGCTACGCCACACAGAAACCAGCATATAGCATCCTGTAACGCAAGTGGAACATACAGGGATCCTTCTTCATGAATTTCTTTGATTGC
Source organism: Agathobacter rectalis ATCC 33656 (assembly GCF_000020605.1). Lineage (NCBI taxonomy): Bacteria > Bacillati > Bacillota > Clostridia > Lachnospirales > Lachnospiraceae > Agathobacter > Agathobacter rectalis. The sequence goes on along the minus strand of NC_012781.1, from coordinate 146,073 downwards.
CTGAAGATCATCCTCATCAATAATTCTCACGATATCTAAACCATCATAATCATAATCCCCACCCTCAAGTCCAAATATCTGTTGTGGTCCAAAATATTCCTTTGACACGCTTAATGTTGATATAAAATTTCTAGGATATAACGAATCTTCTCCAGCCTCATTTAATATATTTGCATATGGCGTGGCTGTATATCCAATATAATTCATCGCCTTATATTTATTACTGATTTCCTGCGATTTCTCATTTCTTCCATTTACCAAATCTCTTATCAATCTATTAATTGTTCTAATCGTTGAACTATTAACATTTGCTGTGTTAATACCAGCCTGGTCAGCCTCATCATCTATAACCAGTATCTTCATCTGTTTTTGTTTATTACCATCAGATTGCAGCCATTGTATAAGCCCCCTGAGTCTTCCCGGATTTTTCAGACAAACTGTAAAATATCTCTGTTTTGACGTTTTATCAAAGTGTAAATCCTGTGTTCTTTGTCCTAACATTGGTTTTTTAGATAAATGCTCTAACCCATTCCAATTGAGATTGCCCTGACAATTTAAGTCATTTAATAACCGGTTTTGTGTTTGTTGCCTAAGATTTTCGATGGTTCCAGATAAAACTATAAACATATTCCATCCCCAGTCAGCCGCCATAGCCATTAAAGCTGCCATATTTGCAGTTTTTCCAGACTGAACATTACCAATAACCAATCCCTTAACTGGTTTCATTTCGGTTGTGTCACTGCTCAGTCTCTTCAAAATCTTTAATGTAGTTCTCTCCATCTCATCAACGATTTCTTCTTTAAAACCACCCTTAATCAATTTTTTTCTATATAACTGCCATGCGGATTGTGGATCTGCTGGTACCGTAACATCATTATCTTCGCCTTCACCCATAATCATAGCCTGACCACTAAGATAATCTATAACCTGTGTCTGTTCTTCTGCCTCTTTTTGTAAGCGAACGAGTTCTTTCCATTCACTGCAACTAACTTCTTTCCAAAAATTCAATAAGGACTGTTGGGTTAAGAATTCTGATAATCCTTCATCATTACCACGCCCCGCATAATCAATCTCTTCCCACTTCATGTTACGATTTCTCGCATTACGAATCCATTCTCTGTGTTGATCATATTCAGGCAAACTAAAATTAGACATATGCATTCCTCCATTGGTACATTTGAAATTTTATCGACAATTTTTTACCTTTTCCATAACCCTATTATAAAACCAGAGTTTTATATCGTCAACTTTGTTTTTTACTTTTCAAGGAAATGTCTCCAATCAAAGGTTTTTACCCTCTTTATGGTTATTTGACAAAAATTGCGGCTGATAAGCCAGGCTCGAATTGTATCCACTGTTGATGAAGCCGGTTTCCAAGCCGGCACGTAGTTCTGCTATTTTTTGTTTATTCATACTACCTCCCACAGCTCATTCCATCCGGCATAGCCCATCGATACAAAGTATCTAAACCATATGCGCCATGCATCATAAAACAAGCTGTCCTTGTTCTCCTCCGCCAATATCACCAGGTCAGCACACCTTACCACATAGTCCTTATCCTTTGTGAAACGACCTGTTGATATGCCATTTTTGTATAGCTCATACAGATTTTCAAGGGCAGCCTTTGCTGTTGCCATGTCAAAATTGCAGGCCCCACTTTCGCTGATTTCATTGAATTTAAGACACTCCCTATAATTTTTTTCTATAACGTTATCTGATACTTTATTTTCCATATTATCACATTCATCCCTTTAACACCATCTCATGCCACTCTTCTCCGCCCCAGGTAGAGTCAGCAATCCCCAGATCCTGCAATCCAAACTTCTTATACATCTCTACCTTCTGCTCTAAGCATGTCAGAAACAGCTTTTTTCGTCCGTTTGCCTTTTCACGCTGACTGTAGCGGTGCACGAGCTCTCTGGCGAGTCCCTGTCCACGATACTCCGGCAGCACGTCAAGGCCAAGAAGCATCACATTCTTACCGTTTTCATCGCATAAATCGATGTCCGTGAAGAACTCATCCCTGAACTTTTCCTCGTCTGTTGCCACACCATTTAAAAAGCCCGCCAGCTTACCGGTTGATTTGTCAATTACCACGAGAAATAACTGTGGTACCTTTGCAATTCTCTCTGTCATTGCCTTTGGAGAACATGCCTCATTCGGTGGGAAACATATCTGCTCAATTGCTATTGCCTGTTCTACCTCGTCTGGGTGTATACTTCTAAATTCAAAATTATCTGTCATTATTTTATACCTCATTCTTCTGTTTATCATATATTAAGATTTTTGTGTTACCGGCCACTCTCAAGCGTGAACAGTAAAATTTTTTGTATATGTATATAATACGTGTTTTTGCTGATATAATCAATAATCCCCCAAATACCAAAATCAGCCACAAAAGCATTTTACTGCTTTTACGACTGATTTACATTGAAAACTGACAAAAACCTCCTTTTTGCTTTAATGATAAACTTAAAGCGCAAAGGAGGTCAATGTTCATTTATGAATACTTACAATTAATTATTAAAGAACGATAATGCTTCCTTCAATCCATCAGACTCATCATTCATGTGTCCTGCCATTTCTGAAACTCCGTGCATCATCGCATTGAGCTCCTCGATGTTGGCATTCATCTCTTCGGTTGCTGCGGCATTTGCTGCGCTGACGTCTGTCAGGCTGTTGCTGCTCTTCGTGATGTCATCGTTCAGCTCAATCATCGCAGTGACAAGCTCTTCGATTTCATCAGCTTTTTCTGCTGTCTTTTGAATCTGCTCATCAAGTGAGCCAAATTCATCGAGTACTGCCTTAATCTCTTCCTTCTGCTTGGCATTATCCTCGACGATGGTGCCGGATGCCTGAACACAATACCTGCACTCTTCAACCAGTGATGATATTATCTGCTTGATATTCTCAAGCTCCGTATTGGTATTGTCTGAAAGCACTCGAATCTCCTGTGCCACCACTGCGAAGCCTTTTCCTGCATCGCCGGCTCTGGCTGCTTCTATAGATGCATTGAGTGACAAAAGATTGGTTTCACTGGATATTTCCTCAATGACAGAGACAATATTGCTCACCTTGTCAACCGTAGTATTTACAGTTTCTATGCGTTTTGAAATTGCTGAGATACCCTCATCCATCTTGTGGCTGCTATCCTGCATGGATTTAATCTTGTCATTCATGATTTTACTGCTATCCTGCACTGCTACCGTCTGGTTTTTGATTTCATCAACAGAGGCATTAATGTCCTTTGTTTCATTGCTCATCTCCAGAAGATTTTCATTAATCTTGGAAATAGATGCTGCCATGCCTGTAGAGCCCTCTGCAACATCCTCGACGGCCTTGGATATCTCGTTATTTGCAGCAAGTGTCTGACTGCTTGTGTCATTGAGCTCATAGCTGTTTGATGACATCGTATCACTGGAATTTCTTATCTTTCCGACTATACTTCCAAGCGATTGTGTGAGCTCCTTCATCTTTTCTATAATCAGGCCTATCTCATCATTTGACTCCTTGACCACACTGAAATCTGCCTCAATATTACCATTGGCAACATCCTCAATTATTGTACTGACCTTTACAAGCGGTCTCATGAGCCTGCGTCCCATTATGAATGAGATAGTAATTGCAATAAGCACAACAATAGCAATGATTCCAACGGCAACTCCTGTTACAGTAGTGATTCCTGCAAGTGCCTCAGATTCATCTGCTGTAAGCACAAGTATATTTTCATTGTTCAAAATCGTATATGCCGAATACTTTGTTGTTCCATTGAAATCATATTCTACAACAGTCGTGCCCGGTTTTTTGCCATCCTGAAGCTGTTGTACAACGCCTTTAATTACAGCATTCTCAACAGGCTGTCCAACCTTTTCCTTTGTAGGATGATAAAGCATTGTGCCATCATTTTGAACCACATACATGTATGCACTGTCCATGCCTTCAAGCTTTACATCTGAAAGATTATTGGCATAACCATCATAATCCAGATCATCAACACCTGAATTACTAATCTCATTTTCCATGATTTTTGACGTTGTATTAACAACATCTACCATGGTATGCTTGACACTGTCTGTAATTTGTTTTTTGGAGCTTTCAAGAATAAATACCATACAAATTACATTTGAAACTATAACAGCTAAAATCACCATTACTATGATTTTGGCTGCAAATGTACCTCTTTTTTTAGTTTTACTCTGTTCCATATGACCATCTCTCCAATCCTATTGCTACTGCTACTCCTTTAGCTTAAAATTATAAGACAATATTACCATTTTTGGTGAAATTATACAATAGTTTATCAGTAAATAAAAAATTTATCTACATTTTGCCTTTGATTAATTTGTCGCGCAAATAGGGTTAATGTTCAATCATAAACAGTTATACTACCTATTCCACATTCTTTAGTGCCATGTCCATCGGGATTCTCTTTATTCTACTGAAATCAAATACTGTCACTATCAGGTAACCGATGAGCACAAACGCAAACATCTTTACATAGCCGACATGTGTCATATGGAATGAAAACCAGCCGCTGAAGGTCTGAAGCATTATGCGCCATACAATGTCCATTACTTTTGCACCAAGCACTACGCTAATGATATCTGATATAACCACCACGATGGATGTTGAGGCCAGATAAAGACTTGCAATTTCTCTGTTGTCGTAGCCTAAAATCTTTGTCATCGATATGGCTGTCTCATTTTTCTCGATGATGAGCTTCGTGAGCAGATATATCATGACGGCTGAGAGCAGTATGCAAAGCACCTGGAAGTACTGCATGTATGAGCCCATGGAGTGGTCGAGCTGGTCTGCCATTTTGGTGATGTCGCGTATCGTGATTGTTGTTGCGATATTGCTCTCATCGATATCCTTTATCTTTGTATCCGACAAAAATCCGCTGAATCTGCCATCTGCAAAATCAAAGGTATCCGCGAAATGCTCTATCGGCATAAACACCGCGATGCTCTGGGATTTATCGTAGGTTCCCTTCACCTTGAATTTGTATGTTTTTTTCTCGTACTGTGCATCAAACTTTATTGTATCGCCCGGTTTTATACCATATTTATCTGCAAATGAGTCTGATATGTACACCTCATTATCCTTAAGCGAATCCATGTCCTTAAGCTTTACGTATGCACTGTCTGTTTCCACTCCGTAGACAGACACCTCCTCGTCAAACTCATCTGTCCTCCTTAAGAGCGATGTCATGTCAAATTTCTCTGCATCACTGTTATCGGTTTCAAGCACGTTTCCGTCTGCATCGACATAGGATTTGAGTACGTACTGGTATTTTGCAAACATCATACTGTCGGTATTTTTCTTGTAATAATCAAGTGTATCCGGCATGCCGACTGCCATCGCGAGCATTACCATGATGAAAAATATTCCCACAAAAAGTATCAGATAGTTTGCCACATTCTGGAACATGATTCGCAGTCTGAAACGGCTCATGAAGCTCCAGTGCGGAAGCCGCATTGCTTTTTTACGCTTTGTTTTCTTAAGGTCATGACGCAGAAACTGAAGCGGTGTGTGCTGCATCATGCGGATTATCACGATAAGATTTACAACCAGCATTATAATCACCGGAGCAAGCGTTGTTTTTATGAATGCGCCCGGATTCCAGATTGTGTGGTATGTCGGCAGGCTGTAGCTGTTGTAATACATGCCCACAACCACATCCTTGAACACCGTATAGCCCAGTATATTTCCTACTACTGCTGCCAGAAATGTTACAATGACAGGCATTGAAAGGTAATGCCTAATAAGCTCGCCCTTTGTGTAGCCCGACGCACGAAGCGTGCCTATCGCTGATGATTCATTTGCTATCGTATTGCTTATGGTCACTGCAAAAATGAATGCGATTATCACAATAAGAATGTCTAAAAGCACTCCTCCCATGGCCTTGTCTGAGCCCATATCGTCCGTGGCAAAATTTATTGCCGGATTTGAGTAGCGCGGTGTGTAGTCCTCCACTTCATTGCCTGCTGCCATAACCTGTGACACCATCGCCTCCAGAAAGTCATCTGATTTTTCCTTCTGCTCTATGTCGTCAGCCGGCTCATCCTCGTATTTCCATGCATATGTATAGTGAATGCTCTTGTGCAGGCGCTCAAAGCCCTCCTTTGTCACCATTGCCACATCAAACTTTATCGCATCAAACATCATATCGGTCTTCTTTTCATGCAGTGTGGAGTAATTGACATATGCGATAAGGCCCGATACCTTGAATTCTTTTCCGCTGACCTTTATTGTGTCACCGACCTTCATGCCCACGTTGTCTGCATGCATTCTGTCCACAGCGATTTCGTTCTCATTTTGTGGAAATGAGCCCTCGATGAGACATGCAAGGTTGATATTCCCGGTCTTTGTGTATACACGGATGGTTCCGTCCTTTTTGCCGTCTGCGTCGTAGTCCTCAGTCTCATTGCGATAGAAATTCTCGTAAAGCTTGACAGGAGTTTTGCTGCTATCGCTGTCTTTTTCGTCTGGAGCTGTTTTTACCTCGCCTGACTCGATAGCCGTAACAAGCTCGCTGTCAGCCTTATCCTTAAGCTCAAAATGTCCATCCTCCTGCTTGTATTTACTTACCCCCTCATCCGCAGAGGTGAGCATACTGTCGTTTGCCACATACATTCCGGATACAAAGCCAATTGTCAACACGAGGAAAAGAAATACAACAAGATATTTCTTCCAGTCACCGATAATTTCCTTTGGTATACGCTTTATCAGAGGATTTTTTATCTTTTTCCTGCTCATAGGTCAAATCCTCCTTACCACTCAAGCTCTTCGGCCGAAACCTTATTTGTATTGATATCGTTGTGGCGCACGGCTCCGTCCCTAAGCTTTATCACGTGGTCTGCCATGTTTTTGATGGCCTCATTGTGTGTGACCATGATTATGGTGTTTCCGTACTTTTTGTTGACATCCTCTATGAGCTTCAAAATCTCCTTTGAGGTGTTGTAATCAAGCGCTCCTGTAGGCTCATCGCAGAGCAGTATATCAGGATTTTTCACGATTGCACGCCCTATTGACACACGCTGCTGCTGTCCACCGGATAGCTGATTTGGAAGCTTATAGCGGTGCTCGTAAAGCCCCAGCGTGTGAAGCAGCTCATCGATATCCAGTGCGTTGTCAGACAGATAAGCGCCCACCTCGATATTTTCCTTTACATTCAGATTGGCAATCAGGTTGTACATCTGAAATACATATCCCAGGTGCTTTCTGCGGTACTGTGTGAGCTTTTTCTCGCTCATATCCTTCAGCTTGTCACCATTTATGCTGATATATCCGGAATCGGCGCTGTCGATGCCTCCGATGATATTGAGCAGTGTAGACTTTCCTGAGCCTGACGGTCCGAGCAGCACACAGAATTCACCCTTTGCCACAGAAAAATTCATGCCTCGCAGCACCTCCTGGCGCGTCTCGCCGCTTCCGAAGCCCTTTTTCAAATCCACTATCTCTAAGAACTTTCTCTCTTCTTCTGACATATGATATCCTCTCTTTCAACATTTCAAATTACATTTACCTTATATAAGGTTATAGCTTTAAAAACAATTACCAGTCAGATTGTACTTACTGTAGTTATCTGTCATTTATATATGTTAGTGTTATCTAACTTTATGTAATAAGAGTAACGCTATTCTGCCTTTATTGTCAATAAAAATTTTATAATCAGCTTGGTAATTGATTAATACAATGACTTTTGTCCACCATATCATTTTATTTTCTGACCGGATTAACAGCTTCAAGGCGTATGCATAATATAAATTAAATCTGTTTTTACGGAGATATGAATTTTTATGTGTGGTATTGCCGGATTCTGTAACTTTAAAGAAGACTTTGAAGAGAACACCGATTACTGGAACTTTCGTCTTGAGAAGATGCGTGCTGTGCTCGCCCACCGCGGCAACGATGCCAGAGGACGCTACCTTAAAAAGCATATTGGTCTGTCGCACAGCCGTCTGGCCATCCGTGATATCCTGTGCGGCGACCAGCCCATGACGCGCACCCACAACGGCTATGAGTACACTATCTGCTATAATGGTGAAATTTACAACACAGATGAGCTGATTCCCGAGCTGTCCGAAAACGGCTTTGTATGCTCCACAACCTCAGACACAGAGGTTATTCTGTACGCCTACATCCATTGGGGCGCTGATTTTGTCAATCGCTTAAACGGCATTTTTGCATTTGCCATATGGGATGCGGCTAAAAGCAGGCTGATTTTATACCGCGACCGAGTGGGTGTCAAACCGCTTTTTTATGCCATCCGAGGGGATTCTCTGGTGTTTGGCTCCGAGCCAAAGGCCTGCTTTGCTCACCCTGCAGTAAAACCTGAGCTTGACAAACAGGGCTTGCAGGAGCTTCTTGCTATCGGGCCTGCGCACACGAGCGGACTTTCCCTGTTTAAGGATTTGTTTGAGGTTTTGCCGGGACACTTCATGATTTACTCCCGGGATGGGCTGCATGATGAAACCTACTGGGAGCTTACAAGCCGGGAACACACCGAGAGCTATCGGGATACCGTTGCTCACACACGTTTTCTGGTGGAGGATGCTATAAAAAGGCAGATGGTTTCCGATGTGCCGGTATGTACTTTTCTGTCAGGCGGCATCGATTCAAGCATCGTGACCGCCATCGCCGCAAACTATATGAACACACGCGGTAAAACGCTCAACACCTTTTCCTTCGACTTTAAGGACAATGACAGGTATTTTAAGGCAAACGCCTTTCAACCGGAGAGGGATCTGCCCTATGTCAATCGTATGCTTGAGGAGTATGAGACAGCCCACTCCTATCTCGAGTGTGATGAGAACTCTCTCTTCAAAGCGCTCTTTGCCGCAGTCGATGCAAAGGATATGCCCGGCATGACCGATGTGGACTCGTCACTTTTATATTTCTGCAGCCTCGTCAGCCGAAAAAATAAGGTAGCTCTTACCGGTGAGTGTGCTGATGAAATCTTTGGCGGATATCCGTGGTTTTACCGCAAAGAGCTGCTGGAAAGATATGGCTTCCCATGGTCATCGGATGTCGCTCCACGCCTTGCTCTTTTGCGCGATGATGTGGGTTTGGAGCTTGATTTATCCAGTTATCAGGCTTTTCGATATGAGGAGTCCAGGTCAAAAGCACCTCTCCTTTACGGCGAGGACGGAGAGGACGAAAGCCGCCGCATAATAGGTTATCTCAATATCAAATGGTTCATGCAGACGCTTCTTGACCGCATGGATCGCACCAGCATGTACTCCGAGCTTGAGGCCCGTGTACCTTTTGCCGACCATCGTATCATTGAGTATGTCTTTAATGTGCCTTGGCATATGAAATATCAAAACGGTGTGGAAAAGACTCTGCTTCGCGATGCTTTTTCAGATGTCCTGCCACCTGAGCTTTTGCACAGAAAAAAGAGCCCATATCCAAAGACTTATCATCCCGGATATGAAGCTCTCCTTATAAAGGGAATGGAGGAGATATTAGACTCCCCTAACGCCCCTGTGCGCACTCTCATTGACGCTGACAAAACGCGCGAATTTTTAAAGGCACCGGCAGAATACGGCAGTCCGTGGTTTGGCCAGCTCATGGCAGGTCCGCAGCTTATCGCATATTTCATCCAGATTAATTACTGGATGGAGAAGTATCAGCTGTCTGCCTAATGCTCATCCATGACTAATTGACCTTGCGCTCTATATCAATGATGTTATTCTCTATGATATTGTTTTCTGTAATGTTGTTATCTATGCTCTCTGCCGAAGAGGTGCTTTCACTCTCCTGCTCTTTCGGTGTAAATCTTCTCACCTTATCCATGAGCTGAGTCTTCTTCAGCTCATGCTTAAGCTCAACACGCTCACTCTTCTGCTGTCGTTTTTTCTCCTTAAGCTCGTACCTGGCCTGCTTCTTTGCGAGCTTATTCTGCCTCTTCTGCTCCTTTATGGCAGCCTTTGTCTCTCTTTTGGCCTGCTTTGCCGCAAGCTTTGCTTCTTTTGCTTCGTTCTTTATGCGGCTCTTTTTGTTCTTCTTGACACTCTTTTTAGCCACCTTATGTAATTCCTTGAGGTCTGACTTTGCAGCCTTTATATTTTTTCTGTCCTTGCGGTATGGATTGTGCACAAAGTATCCCACAGTGCCTATCATCATAAGAAGCAGTGCCAGCGCCTCTCCAGCCATCGTGACATACTCCAGATACTGCGGATACAGCTTGTAGCCTGCCATCTCCGCCGCTATCAGGATAAGCGGAATGAAAAACAATATATTCTTTCGCTTTTGGGACAATAACGCTCCCTCCGCACCTACACACATGAGTACATACAGGCACAGCTGTGAAGTCGGTCCATAGGCATATGCCACAATCGCAGCCATTATTACAGATATGCAAAACACTATGAATGCTTCTCCGCGGAACAGGGCATTCCTGTACTCTTTTATGCCCTCCAGCTTGTCTACCGATATGCCATGCAGTGAATATACCTGGTCTGTGATATCCTCCATGCAGTCCTCATGGTATCGCTTCAGCTCCCTGTTGCTGTTTATATCGGCATCTATGGAGCGTCTGCGCTCTGTAAGCAGCTTCTGCTCCTCCATGATCTTCTCCCATGCCTCATCCTCTGCCTCACGCTGAAGCTTCACCTGCTCGTGAATCCACTCAGCCCGCTGGATGCGCTCGCTCTCCTGAGGGATAACCATCTGCTGCGCGTCAACAGTCTGCTGCGGTGTTTGAGTCTCCTGCGTCATGCTGTTATTTTCCTTTTCTTTGTTTATCATTCCGGTTTTCTGCCTCTTTCTTCTAGACATTTTCTTCCTCTTGCAATTGTTATTTACTGCTATATATCTCTATTAAAGCATATTTCAGCGGAATTTTCCATAGAATATGCGCATGATATCCGCAAACCCTGAAATTTTTGGTGCCCGATACCATTAAATTTTTCAAATTAGAATTGAGATTTCATCTATTCCAAGTAATTTCATAATTGTTATATTTTATTATCAAATACCTCTCAAGCCCTTGAAAACACTAAGTTTATCACAGGTTAGCTTTCCCTTATTATTTCCCTTGTGTTATATCGTCCCGTCAGTGTTTACGAACTCTCATAAGGGCAAATACAAGGGTGCAGGACATCCAGTGGATGTCCGCTTTGCACCGACCGTAGCGAAGCGGAGACCAAGAAAAATCTATAAAACAGTATAACACAAAATAAAAGTGACTTGGTGAACTGATTGAAATGCTTCTGATGTTTATAACGAATGATTGATTGAATGATAAGGAGATTCTCCATCTGACCGCCCCATACAGTGAAGAACGCCGAGAGGCGGCGTGGGAGTATGCCAGAGAACACGATGCTGCCGACAGGCTGAAATGACGTGGATTTGTTCATAAGTTTGTGTTATACTTCTTTAATAATTGGGCAACAAACAGAAAATGGAGGCATCTATGAAACATAACAACCTTATAATCATGTCTGCATTAGCACTTGTGATTAGTTTAACCGGGTGCGGAAATACAAATAAGCTTTCCGAATATGACATGACCGGAATTAGTTTTATAGAATATACTGACATAGATACAGTATGCGAAGATGAAGAACTGATAACTGCTGGAAGCAATTTGCTATCTGACCAAGAGGACAATTTGCTCCTCTCCTATGTAGTAGATAGCGCTATTGAACTTTCTACCGAGCTGGGAGATTATGACCATTTGGTGTTTACAAATCCCAAATGGATTGAAAACTTTGGCGATTCTGGCAAATTAAAACCCATAGAATATAGCAGCTTATCAAAAAGTATGCAAGAGTTTTTAGACAGTCAAATGCCGATATTGACAAACGACGGAAGTGTATTGCCAGAAGGAACAGGGTTATACGAATACGAAGGTGGCGGTCTGCTTGCATTTCCTATAAATGTAACTCTTGGATCAGCGAAGCCGATAGAAGCAAAAAATCCTCTGGTTATGCTAATAGACAATCCGGCAGAAATACTGAAAGCTGATTCTTGTATGTTGCCCTTGACCTCAAGTGGAAATGTGTTGTTTTTGGATAGCGATAATTTACAACAAGCTTTTGAAAATAGTGAGCTTAAAGATTACGGAGATATTCAAAAGTTTAATAAAAAATAACATTTTACAATTACATAACCAATCCGAGAGGACAGTCGAGAAAATCGACTGTCCTTTTTCTATGCCTATGATCAGAAAGGAGCGACCACCCATGACAAAGCCAAGAGAGAAAACCCGCGAGGAGCTGCAAGCCGAGATTGAAGGCGCAAAAGATCCGCCCATAAAATAGTAGCTCTATGCGTCAGCTATTTTACGGGCGGTATTCTTTATTAAGAATGATATACTTAAACGCAAGAAGCATTTCACCAGTTCCGATTGTCTGATATCGAAAGGAGACACACGATTATGGCAAAAGGATCTGTAAGAAAAAAAGGAAAGAAATGGAGCAGCACCAAAGGATGTGCAGGAACTGTTAGGGCACTCAGATGTCAGTACCACCATGAATGTCTATGCACACTCTGCAAGAAAAGCCAAGCGGAAATCTGCAAGGTTACTTGATAAAGTGGCAGGCAATGACTAAATAAAACTTTCCCTTATTTCCCTTACAATTATCTCATAAGGGCAAAAATAAGGGAAAATACATATCGTTTCGCTAATGCACAGGCTGGAGAGCCTGTAAAATAGGGAAAGGTTTATGGTGTTGTCCTGGCAGATATGAATATCCGTACAAGACGCGATGTCAAGAAATTTTTAGAAGGACTCTCTACCGGAAGTTCCAGCCTTCTTAAGAATGTAACCGGTGGTTATCATTACCATACGATTGAAGCTGAATCCGAAGAGATTTTAGATGATATTCAAAATGAACTCGCAGAAAAAGGTTTTCTAATGCAATCAAGGCGTCAGTCCGGTATTTCCGGAACTGACGCCTTTTAAGTATTGGAAATTGTCAATGCCACTGTTTTGTCTTACATATACTTCTTCACAATATTCTCCATTACTTTCCACTTATGTTCCATATCAGAGACAAGTTTAAACTGTGTCCTTGCCCGGTCCAAATTCTGCCCCGGTCTGTGAATTTTAAAATAAATGTCTCCCTGAATATAATCCATAAGAAACCTCATTCCACATTCATAGGTCATAAGCCTAGCGCCCATCGGAAGCAGCTTTATCTCTTCCTGTGAAAGTTTTCCACCACAGCCCTCTATAAAGCCCTTCGCACATGCTTCAAAAAGCTCTAAATCGCACCACACTTTATCCAGATTTTGTTCATCCTCTAATGCTGTACTTGCTCCAATCCGCACCGCATCTCCAAAATCATTCATGGCTACCCCGGGCATTACAGTGTCCAGGTCAATCACACATATTCCTTTTTTGGTATCCTTATCCATGAGGACATTATTAATTTTTGTGTCATTATGAGTCACACGAAAACTGATTTTCCCACTTCTCAGCAAATCCTGAAAGCAGTCCACAATTTCTTCCCTGTCCAATACAAACTGAATTTCCTCCCGGACCAAATCCGCTCTGCTGCACACATCCTCTTCCACTGCCTTTTTGAATGTCTCAAATCTTTCTCTGGTATCATGAAATCCCGGAATTGTCTCATGAAGTGTTTTCGCCGGATAATCCGCTAACATACTTTGAAATCTGCCAAATGCCAGACCACCCTCATAAAGTATTTCAGGATTATCTATCAAATCATAGCTTACGGTATTTTCAATGAATACATAAGCTCTCCAATACTCACCTTCCGAGTCCACGTAATAGGGTTTCCCGTCTTTTGCAGGAATGACATTTAATGTCTCCCTCTCTGGATTTCCACCGTTAGCTGAAATTTTTCTTTTTAAGAATTCAGTGACTCCAACGATATTTTCCATTAATTCAACCGGGTTTTTAAAGATACTCTTGTTCATCTGCTGTAAAATATAATGCTTTTTTACTCCCTGTTCGTTTTCAAATGTAACACGGTAAGTATCATTAATATGTCCATTTCCCCATGGAAGTTCTTCTTTATATACACCTTCAAAACAGAAGTTTGCAGCCGCTTCTAATTTTCCGCAGAGCTGTTTTGGATAAAAATCATTCTCTTCCAGCTTTTTCACTGCTGCCATAACCATTGGTTTATCTTCCCTGTAGGTAACTCCATACCACTTTTCTGTTGTAAGAAGAACTTTTACTTCTGCTTTATTGCTATCTAACAGTCTGCTGACGACCGACGGAAGATAATATTCACATTTCAGTGGATTATGTTGCAGACCCTCCTGCAGAAAATCACGAAATCCATACGCAATCTCTGACAAAAATCCCTTGCTAAATCCCCATAAATTCATGGAAACAATCGTATCTCCTGACAAATCCGTATAACTTTTTCCATCGTCTTCCGTATATGCAGCATTCTCTCCACGTTTTACAATCGTTGTATGTTCTGTTACACTGACAAGTTTTCCATTACTATCAATATCACAGACGCCTCTTGCCACACTTCCATTCTCCGTCAAAGTATTTTTCAACTGATATCCTACCATTGCATACTGATACTTATCATTATCTTCATGCACACTCAGATAATCATAAATCTGCTTAAATGCTTCTCTTCCATAATAGTCGTCTGCATTAATCACTGCAAATGGTCCGTCAATCATATCTTTACAGCTTAAAATTGCATGCGCAGTTCCCCATGGCTTTACTCTTCCGGCCGGAACTTCAAATCCCTCCGGCAGATTTTCCAGCTCCTGAAATGCATATCTTACTTTCATAATCTTTTCTATACGATTCCCTATGACATTATGAAAATCTTCCACATTCTCTCTCTTTATTACAAAAATAACCTCTTCAAATCCTGCAAGATAAGCATCATAAATAGAAAAATCAACAATAATATGTCCATATTCATCTACTGGATCAATCTGTTTCATTCCACCGTAACGGCTTCCCATTCCGGCTGCCATAATTACAAGTACAGGTTTCTTCATCTTCTTTATACCTCCTGATTAAACAGCGTACCATTTAATCTCATTTGCCTCCATTTTCAACGCAAAACTGCTTCCATCTCCGCGATAGATAACCGTATTCTGTGGCTCGTAGGTATTATTTACAACACAGAATTTGCCATTTTTTACATATGCATGTACTTCCACATTGAAATTTGTACTAAACCACTGATGTAATAAACTTTCGCCATGTGTACTCCACAAAATACTCCGATAAAGAATTCTGCTGTTCTCAAAACTATAAGGCAGTCCGCTGATATAAACCGAGCGGCCCTCGCCAAATTCATGCACAGCCATCTGAACTTCTTTGTCCCTCTGTACCAGAATTTCTGTTCCCTCATACGCAAACATATTCTTCTTGCCCTCTCCGAAGTCAACAGGCTTTGTTGTATCTGCAAGAATAAAGTGATTTTTGTGTTCTTCCCAGTTATACTTATCGTAGTTTAAGGTAAATCCGGTTTCTTTTTCCACACCAATTAAATCGGCAAGCTGCAGATAATGTCCCTGATACTGGTGTCCTGCCGGTTCCCCGACACCGATAAATCCACCGCCCCGGTAGACAAATTCACGAATGGCTGTGGAAATAACTGCATTCTCCCAGACTGCCCCGCCGGTGTGTGCCGTATCCCCGTCCCCGACATTGATAATGACATCAATATCCTTTAATATATCCTTATCCTTTAAAATATCATCAAAGGAAATAAATTTCACATCAAACGGTGCGCCGCTTAACGCCTCGATAATTCCCGCATAACTGTAATTCTGTTTCTGATATAAGGCATGGTGTACCATATGGCAGCCCCAGCTGCGGATTTTGCCCCAGCTGTTTAAAACAGCAACCTTTTTTACACAGTACGGTGTTGTTCCTTTTGCATTCTCATACAGTTCACGGAATTCGTTGCACACGCTCTCCACATAGTCCAAAAACTCCGGGAAATCTAATGCAAGCTTTAAATATCCGCCATATCCGATACGGTCGATTGGTTTTCTTAAGATGGCACGGCGTGCTGTCACCCAGTTTTCCTTTGCTTCCTTGACAGGATCTCCGCCCTCATGGAAGGTATCCGGGAAAAAGTATGGAAGGAATCTTCCTTCTGTATATTTTACACCTTCAATATCAGAGATCAGACGAAGTGTACTTCCGTTTCCAACGCTTCCTACCACTGCGTCAAGACCGATCGTTGCAAACTCTTCCATGAATGGTTCTGTTCCGATCCAGTGATCCCCCAAAAACATCATTGCCTCTTTGCCGCATTCATGTGTGATGTCAACCATCTCTTTTGCAAGCTTTGCAACTTCCCTGCGCTGGAATGCCTGAAAATCCTTATATTCTTTACCAGGTACACGATACTGATTGTTATAATATCCCTGGTCAATGATATATTCCGGGCGGAATTTATAACCCATTTCTTTTTCAAACTGCTCTAAAATATAAGGACTTACTGACGCGGAATAACCATACCAATCCACATATTTTTCCCGCTTTAACTCGTCAAACATCAATGTAAACTGATGGAAAAACGTCGTATAGCGAATGACATTGACATATGGATGCTCCTCGCAGAATTTACGCAGGCGCTCCATGGAATATTTATGTGTTTTCGGCTGCCGTACGTCAAACGTAATCTGATGTTCGAAATCTTTCCAGTCATTTGTCACCGCATTGTACATATGTACCGGATCCCAGATAATATATGCCAGAAAGCTTACTGTATATTCATGAAACGGTTCTGCCTCATGAATACAGACGCACCCTGACTCCTCATTATATTCCCACTGTTTGGTCGATACCACCTGACCTGTGGAACGGTCAACAACCTCCCACCATCGTTTAATATCATCTCTTGTATTGACCTGCATTAACTCATCCGAAATCCCCTTCATCAGAGGAATTTGCAGTTCGCTTTCAACAGCCGTATAAAATCCACTCATAATATAACACTGCTGCACCTCATCCGGGTTCGCCTTCGCCCACTCATTATCTTTTCTCGTGGTGTAGTAAGTTGCATAAATCTTTGCCCCGGTCTTTGTCAGCTCTTCCGGGAATTCTGTTCCGTCACAATCGCGGATTGCATCTGCACCCCAGCGTTTCATTAACTCAATTGTCTCTGGAACCACATCCAGATTTGTAGGAATTGTGACACGTCCTGTATTTTTCTCACTCATTTTTCTTCCTCACTCTATTTCATCCATATAATTACTTTCTTTTCTTCTTTTCTGCAAAAGGGCAATTATAAATCCACAATGCTATTAATAAACAGATAATTCCAATAAGCATAATTCCTAAACCTGTCATTTTTCCTGTCATACCCCATCCAAAAACAGACAGGCTTATTCCGGCAATAAAAAGAGCTGCCATTAAAATTATTCTGCATTTTGTGTGCTTTTTCCAAAATTCCATTTTAATCTCCCTTCTCATCAACCCTTTAAACCACCAACAGTCATTCCCTGTGTCAGTTTATTCTGAACACATATATATAAAATTAATGTAGGAAGCATTACTATTACAAGTCCTGCATACATAATTCCATACTGTGCTGCTGACTGCTGTGCCTGCATCAGATTTAATAATCCTACCGGTAACGTTTTCGGTCCCTTTGCCGAACTCATCAGTGTCATGGAAATGATATATTCATTCCAAAAAGAAAGAAAATTAAACAAGATTATCGTAATAATAGATGGTTTTGCCATTGGAAAAATAATTTTCCACATCGTTGTACTATAACCTGCTCCATCAATATATGCCGCCTCTTCATAATCATGTGCCAATGTTGAAAAATACCCCGACAACAGATAAATTGTAAACGGAAGTGCTGTTGCAGCATATACGATTGCAAGTATAACCAGATTATTTAACAGAAAACTTTTCCCAATTACTGATTTCAGCCAATTGTCCCCATCTCGCAGCATCAAAAAAATTGGAACAACAATGTAATTCACGTTAATAAAAAGACCACCCATAAAAGCCGCATTTAAAAATTTACTTCCTTTAAATTTAAAACGTGACAAACAGTAAGCTGCCGGCAGCGCAACAATTAAAAGAATTACAAGTGCCAAAGCTGTAACCAATACGGAGTTTAACATGTAATCTCCCATTTTTGCTGTATTCCAGGCATCAATAAAGTTCTGAAAATAAAAACCCTCCGGCAAAGTCCACGGATTTCCATAAAACTCTTTATTTTGCTTAATGGATGCCATAAACACCCATGCCACCGGAATAATAATACTGACTGCAAGCATTATTAAAACTAAATAGATAAAAAATTTATACAACCGTTCCGCAGAATTCGGATTTTTTTTCTCTCTCATATTTTCTCTCCTTAAAACTCCAGTGGTTCACGCTCTGTAACTTTATTTACAAGTGCAGACAATGCAAACGAGAAAATAAATATTACAACACCTATTGCCATACTGTATCCATATAATCCGGCATCCTTCTGTCCATACATATAGCTTAGTGACACTTCAGAAGCTCCGTTTGGGCCACCTGAAGTCATAGCTTTTACAAAAAGAAATGCCATATTAATAGTAGAAATAATAAAAAATGTTAATGTTGTACGAATATTAGTCCAGATCAACGGAATTGTAATCTGAAAAAACTGAACGAGCCTGCCTGCACCATCTAATCCGGCACTTTCATACAGGCTTTTCGGCACACTCGCCATAGATGCCATGTACATGACCATATAGTAACCAATCGCCTGCCAGATCATTGCAATAATAAGACTGACGATCACAAGCGATTCACCTTTCCACAAAATCGGGTTCTCCATTTTATGAAACAGTCCGATAATACTATTTAGCATTCCGTTCTCCGGCTTATAAATTGCAGAAAAAATACCTGCAATTACTACAACCGATAAAATATTGGGAATATAAAAAATAATACGGAAAAAATTCTGTCCCCTGATTTGTTCTCTTGACAGAATGCCTGCAAAAACAAGTGCAAATGCAAAGGTAACTATTGTAACAACAACAATAAGTAAAATCATGTTTTGCATGGACCTTATAAAATTAGTATCCGATATTAATGTTTTAAAATTTTTCAGGCCAACAAATGTTTCATTCGGTGAATATGCACCTTTTTCAAATAACGACATCCGGAATACATTTAAGGTAGGCAATATCATAAACACAAAAAATAAAATTACTGCTGGTGCTATGCATACCGCCAAAAAACCGCTTCGTCCTCTGGCTTTTTTCATACTTTCACGTTCCTTTCAAACAAACCGTACTATTTAAAATTCGGCGGACAAAAATTCTGTCCGCCGACTCATTTTTACCACTATAGCATTAAGGCAAACTAAAAACTCTTATTTCAAATTCGCCCGCATCTGGTCACTTGCCGAAATAATTCCGTCAATCCATGCCTGCTCATCCATATCGCCTGATACTAATGAGTTTACCGGGTCAAAGAATACTGTTCGCACTTCCACGCCCGGAATTGCTTCAAATGCTGCGAAATTACCCATAGCTGCCTTTGCTCCATTATCATAAATAGAGTAGAACATTACGTTATCACCACTTAATTTGTCTGCAATGCCTAATACTGGCTGGATAGCTCCTGCTTTTGCAAAAATTTCACATGCTTTGTCACTGTATAAATAAGAGATAAATAATTTTGCTGCATCCTGATGCTCTGCACCAGAAGGAATCCATGCCTGCTCAAACCATGTATAACTGTATGCATCTCCGCCATCTTTTACTGCCGGAAGAGCTGTCATTCCCCACTTAAATCCATCTGCACGAGGTGCTTCTGCCATTTCTCCAACGATCCATGTTCCATTTGGCATAAAGATTGCTTTATTGTCAAGTACTAACTGCTGATTCTGTGTGAAGTCCTGATCATTTGCCTGCGCAGGTGTGACCGGATTTGTGTACTCAGCTAACTTTGCAACAATATCAAAGCATGTCTGTGCTTCCGGAGTTTCCCAGATGCCTTCCGCATAATTTGTTGCTTTATCAAAAAATTCCGGACCACCTGCTGAATACATCAGTGCGTAGAAGAATGCATCAAAATAACCTGTTGTAGGATATGTAAATAAGTAAATTCCCTCTTCTTTTGCTTTATCTCCTAATTCCCACATTTCATCCCATGTCTTTGGAACATCCCATCCTTTTTCTTCTAAAAGACCTGCATTATAAAACAGACCACATGGAGAATAAAACATTGGTGCAAGATATGTCTTTCCATCACCATAAGGATTGGTCAATGATGTGTCTGTAAATCCTCCTGCAATCTTCTCTGAAACAAGTTTGTCTTCTCCCGGAACTTTCATAGATAAAACATCTGTAATGTCAGTAATCATATGTCCCTTAATAAACTGTTCCGTCAACGCAGCTTCACGTCCCGTGGCAAGATGAATAACATCCGGGTATTCGCCTCCCTGCATGGATGGTCCAATTACATCCTCTAATTTTTTATCTGTTGTAAGTTCTACTTTAATTCCGGTTTCTTCTGTAAATGCATCTGCCACCTTCTGCCACATTTCAGAACCATAAGCTGTCTCAATAGCAGCTACACTGATTGTTGTTCCAGCTTCTTTTGTCTTGCTGGTATCTGACGCAGAATTCTCCTTTCCTGAATCTGTACCGCACCCTGCAAATAAAGATGCTACCATTACCATACTTATCATTGTACATAAAATTTTTTTCTTCATAGTAACCTCCCATTTTTGTTATTTTTTACTATAAATTCTTATGTTTCCTTCCTTACATTTGTTATTATAGAGTACGCCATCTCTTTTTCCTATCCATATATTGCTCTATATTTTATAATTCTTGCTTTATTTTAAAAATCTTGTTATTTTGTTTTTTTCATTGTATACTAAGTACAACATCGTTCCATTTTAACTAGGAAATCATTGCAATTATGACATGAAAGGAGTGTATTTTCCATGAGTAACCGCAAATTTAATCTGGATAATGAGGTACAGCCGGAAATCCATTTCCGCCTGCTTTCCATATCAGCATCCAAATTTGAAAATGACTGGACTTCGTTTCCCCACAGCCATCATTTTACGGAAATCTTCTTTATTAAAGACGGCACCGGACGCATGCTGATTGAAAATGAATCTCTTCCTGTCTCCTCAAACAGCCTTGTCGTGATCGGTGCACAGGTAACACACACAGAGTTTTCCGATCCGGAAAATCCACTGGATTATTATGTGCTCGGGGTGGAAGGATTAAAACTGAATACTGACAAAGAACCGGAATACATTCATGTCCCGGCTTCTGCAAACTCGCCTTTTATCCGCCAGTGTTTTGAAAATATCCTGCGGGAAATGCATAACAAACAGGACCGCTACGCAGAGATCTGCCAGCATTATCTGGATATTTTAATTTTATATTTCTGCCGGAAAGACCATGTATCCTATGAAGTGGTGGATGCGCAGAACAGCAGCCGCGAATGCCACAAGGTAAAACGCTTTATCGAGCACAATTACCAGAGCATGATCTCTCTGGATTCGCTTGCCGAAAACTGCAGTCTCTCAAAATATTACCTTTCACACCGTTTTGCAGAGCTGTACGGGAAATCTCCCATCGCTTACCTGAACGAAGTTCGGCTGGCGTCTGCGCGTGACCTGCTGCTCACAACCAATCACAGTATCGAAGAGATTGCCGGATGTATCGGGTTTTCCTCTACCAGCTATTTTTCGCAGTCCTTCCAGAAAAATTTTCATGAATCGCCACAGCAGTTCCGCAAATCCCACCGTGTCAGGACATGACCATGTTTCATTTTTTACATAAAAAAATAATTTTCTAAAAATTTCCCCGAAAGAATATCATATCTTTCGGGGAAACTATGCCTATCAGCCGGATTGGAAAGAGAAAAAAGAAAATAATTAATCGGTCTTATATTAAAAATCCCGGAAATCCGCTTATCTGCAGATTCCGGGATTTTATAATTACATATGATGTGCCACATCTATTCTGATAAGTGCCTTCCTGAGTGCAAACTCTGCTCTCTTCACATCAATCTCTGCTGTGTGATTTGAAAGGCGCTGCTCTGCCCGCTCCTTTGCGGCCTGTGCGCGGTCTATGGTTTTTGTATACACCAATCTCTCCGTTTTGGGTATTGAACTCGAGGAAATCTGTCGCTCCCTTGTAGAACACCCTGTCCGGTGTGATTATTTCTATGTCAAGATGCGCTCGCTCTCCTGCGGTATAACCATCTGCTGCGCGTCAACTGTCTGCTGCGGTGTTTGAGTCTCCTGCGTCATGCTGTTATTTTCCTTTTCTTTATTTATCATTCCGGTTTTCTGCCTCTTTCTTCTAGACATTTTCTTTTCCTCTTGCAGTCGTTATCCTGCTATCCAAATGTTATCTGATTATTTTTTCATGTACTCTTCTATAATACACTGATGCTTCTTTGTCTTCTTATCATAGCTTATGCCGACAAGCAAAATATTACCTGTATATTGCTCTATCGACTTCATGTATTGTTTTTCTCTTATTTGATTAATCGCTGTTTTTGCTGTCTTATTCCATTTCAGTTCAACAACCATTGCCGGATAATCTATCGCAAATTCCGGCTTAGGGATATAAACAAAATCCGCAAAACCTCTGCCTGTAGGCAATTCCCTCACCGGCTTAAAATAATAGTTCATTGCACCCAGATATGCTATAGTAAGGACGCTGCTTAGAGAATTCTCATTGTTATACTGAATACCTGACGCATACTCATCATGTATTTGTCCTATCATTTTGGCTACAATATCATTTTCCATGTCAAGTGTCGCATCCAAAAGGAAAAGCGATTCATTTTCAAATGTAATAAGCTCCTTCCATCTTGTACTCTCAACAGCGGTTGTCAGCTCCTGCCGTATCTCCTCATTTGGAATAAACGCACAACTCTTTTTCTGATCAAATCCCAGATACCCTAAATGAACAAGATATGTTAAAACATCATCTTTATTTTTAAAGCTAACCGTATCATTCATAAAACTGCCGGTGTTCACCTTTATTTCTCCACCGGACAGCATCTGAATTATTGCGGTCTTTAATCCATCAAAATCCAAATTTATAAGTGGAACTATGACATCATAAGACCCGGTCTCTGACCAATAACTCTTTAAGTCTCCCTGAAGCATGTAATTTACTACTGCACGCGGATTGTATACATGGCAATCTCCCAGCATATATCCATCATACCACCGCTCTACCTGGCTAAAATCCCTGCCATAGCGATCACATATGACTCTGACCTCATCCTCAGTAAAGCCAATATATGGTGACAAACGTCCCGCATATAACATGGTATATTCATCAAAATTATTAAGTGCCGACTGCGTCTTTAGCTTTTTTATCGGTAAAATTCCTGTGAGAAATGCAAGCTCTATATACTTTGTTGGTTCACTTCCCTTAAACATTCCGCGCAGGAAATTGATATATTCCTCCTGAACTGAGGAATTTGCTGCTTCATCACGTATCAAAACATCCCACTCATCGATTATAATTACAAATTTATTGTTCGTCATACTGTTAATAACCGATAGAGCACCATACAATGTTTTCTGATCTCTTAAATCAATATCCTTGTACAGATCTGCCAACTCTGATATAACATTTTTATTTATATATCCTGATATTCTTTCCGGCGCACCGGCATCCATTAGTATCCACTGCATATCGAGATGAATAACATCATACTTGTTGAGATATTTCTCAAAGTATTCTGTCTGTGCAATGTTATAGTTCATAAATAATTCTCTGGAATCACAGCCCTTGCTGTAATATGCTGTAAGCATATCGGCCGTAATAGATTTGCCAAACCTTCTCGGCCGGCTATTACATATATATGCCTGCTTTGTTCCAAGCACACTATTGGTAAAATCGAGCAAGCCTGTTTTGTCTATATATATCTCGGAAGCTAATGCTACCTTGAATGCACTGTTTCCAGGATTTACAAATCTCCCCATTGCGTTCATCTCCTTTACTGCTATATATCTTCTATTAAAGCATATTTTAGCGGAATTTTCCATAGAATATGCGCATGATAATAAGGTTATTTTTAAACCAACCCTATTCTCCAAAAGTATATCCTACTCCAAACACATTCCTTATGTATACAGGCTCTGTCATATTGTTCTCTATCTTTTTCCTTAATCTGTTTATCACAACCGTAACCGCATGTGTATCCACAAAATTCTCATCAATATCCCATACCTGTTCTAAAATAACTTCTTTTGTTACAATCTTTCCCTGATTTTTCGCCAAAAGTTCTAATATTTTCCATTCGCGTGATGTGAGATGCACTTCTTCTTCGCCATGCCACACACGCTTCTTATCATATTTAAGAACAATATTATTGTGCATGATATACAAATTTTTCTTTTGTATGAGTGGATTTTGATAAAAATTGACAAGGCATGATATAAATGATATAGTTGTCTTAATATTATGATAAATAAAGTTTACAGATATATATAAAGTGGTAAATTCGAAAAGATATGATATCATTAAAATTGAATGATTCACCCAAATATATAAATGCCAAGAATACACAATATTGAGTTCTTCAAAAACGGCTATTCATCAAAATGGAAAAAAATACCCTATGAAATTCGTTGGGTCCATTTGGAACTTTCAATGTGTTAATAGCCGTGATTACAATTGCACCTTTGGATTTTTCAAATTTTCTAGTGCTTTATAGAAGTCTTTCTTGTAAGGACATCTACAACATAGTTTGCGACGTATTATAGTGGGCTACGGCATAATAAGAAATGGGAGAAACTATTATGGGATTATTATATGCAATATTTTCAATTTTTATCACGCTATTTTTCCCCAAGCAAATCACGAATGTGATTTGTTATGGAAGACATCGTGATAGGGAAAATATAAAGAGCAAAAAAATATATTGTCTTATATATGTTTTTTGGACATCATTTTTTGGTTTGTTTTGTCTTATGATGGGTTCGGCATCAGGAGTAAATAATACATTTGATAGAGTTTTGGATTATTATGGATTGAATTTTGGCGAATATGATTATTTTGAGGCGGCGTCCATATATGACGAGCATGATTATAAACACGAAGGTGATTTCACTCTTGTATACTATATCAGAAAAAATGAAGATAATTTAGATGATTTAATTAAACAAATTGTTCAAGAAAATAATTCTATATACAAAAGATATCAGCTCAGTGAAATTGACGTGGTATCTGAAACGAAAGGTATTTATTACATATATGAAAAGGGGGAGGTGATTGCAAAGGTAGTAGTAGAAAACGATGGATTGTTAAAAAAAGTAAGTTATCAATGGAGCAGAGAAAAATTAGAACGAAATCTAGGAGGGTAACAGAAGTAGCAAACTTGGGAGTTGCTATCATGTCTCTATTATACCACAATGATACTTATTATTAAAAATCCCGGATATCCGCTTACCTGCAGATTCCGGGATTTTATAATTACATATGATGTGCCACATCTATTCTGATAAGTGCCTTCCTGAGTGCAAACTCCGCTCTCTTCACATCAATCTCTGCTGTGTGATTAGAAAGGCGCTGCTCTGCCCGCTCCTTTGCGGCCTGTGCGCGGTCTATGTCTATCTCATCAGGCCACTCTGCAAGCTCTGCGAGAAATGTGACCTTGTCTCCAAGTATTTCCGCAAAGCCTGAATGGATTGCGGCTATTTTCTCCTCATCGCCATTATGGATAGTCACGATTCCCGGTGCAAGCACTGTCGTGAGCGGTATATGGTTTTTGTATACACCAATCTCTCCGTTTTGGGTATTGAACTCGAGGAAATCTGTCTCTCCCTTGTAGAACACCCTGTCCGGTGTGATTATTTCTATGTCAAAAATGTTATCTGCCATGAAATCACCTCACATTACTGCATCTTGGCACGGACTTCATCTATGCTTCCAACGTTTAAGAAATAGCTCTCCGGTACATCATCATGCTTTCCTTCGAGTATCTCCTTAAATCCTCTGATGGTCTCGGCGATAGGCACATATTTGCCCTCGAGTCCTGTAAACTGTCCTGCTACGAAGAACGGCTGTGACAGGAAACGCTGCACCTTACGTGCACGGCTTACTACGAGCTTATCCTCCTCTGAGAGCTCATCCATACCGAGGATTGCGATGATATCCTGCAGCTCCTTGTACTTCTGGAGTATCTCCTGGACAGCGTGTGCCACCTCAAAATGCTCCTGTCCCACGATACGCGGATCAAGGATACGCGATGTAGATGCCAGCGGGTCTACAGCCGGATAAATACCAAGCTCTGCGATAGAACGCTCAAGTACTGTCGTGGCATCGAGGTGTGCGAAGGTAGTCGCCGGTGCCGGGTCTGTAAGGTCATCTGCAGGCACATATACGGCCTGAACCGATGTGATTGAACCGTTCTTTGTTGATGTGATACGCTCCTGAAGAGCTCCCATCTCTGTCTGCAGTGTCGGCTGGTAACCAACGGCTGAAGGCATACGTCCTAAAAGCGCTGATACCTCTGAACCTGCCTGTGTGAAACGGAAGATATTGTCCACAAAGAGAAGCACATCCTTGCCGCCTCTGTCACGGAAATACTCTGCCATTGTAAGTCCTGCCAGGGCAACTCTCATACGTGCTCCAGGTGGCTCGTTCATCTGTCCGAACACCATGGTGGTCTTGTCTATAACACCTGACTCCTTCATCTCGTAGTACAGGTCATTTCCCTCTCGTGTACGCTCTCCTACACCGGTAAATACTGAGTATCCACCATGCTGTGTAGCGATGTTGTGGATAAGCTCCTGGATGAGCACCGTCTTTCCTACTCCGGCACCTCCGAAGAGTCCGATTTTTCCACCCTTCTGGTATGGGCAGAGTAAATCTACAACCTTTATTCCTGTCTCAAGCATCTCCTGCGATGTAGCCTGCTCCTCAAAGCTAGGCGCAGGTCTGTGGATTGCCCATTTCTCCTCTGTCTGTGGAGGCTCAACCTCATCGATAGGCTCTCCGAGCACATTGAACATTCTTCCAAGTGTATTCTCCCCCACCGGCACAGAAATAGGTGCTCCTGTTGCGATAGCGTCCATGCCGCGGACGAGACCATCAGTAGGTCCCATGGCGATACATCTGACTGTATCGTCGCCCAGATGCTGTGCAACCTCAACGACCAGCTTTCCGCCGTTTTTCAGCGGCACCTCGACTGCATCGTTTATCTCAGGCAGATTACCCTCTGAAAACTTGATATCCAGAACGGCACTGATAACCTGTATGATTTTACCTACATTTTTATCTGCCATTTATAGTTTCTCCTTCTTTTTTAATTCATATGATACACTCGCCTTTTTGGCCATTCACAGACACACATGCCTGCCTTCCCATGACCGGATATGCATGTATCACTCTATCGCATTAGCTCCTGCAATTATCTCAGTAAGCTCCTGCGTGATTGAGCCCTGACGCGCTCTGTTATATTTCAATGTCAGATCACTGATCATATCCTCTGCATTGCTCGTAGCAGAATCCATCGCCTGCATTCTGGCTCCGTTTTCACTGGCAAATGACTCCACCAGTGCTCCGTAAAACAGGCTTGTCACATATTTTGGTATAATAAGCTCCAAAGCCTCCTCCGGATTCGGTTCAAAATTCATGAGAATATTGGAGTCCTCTTTCTCATCTGCCCCGCTCTCATCCAGCTCCACCGGCAAAAGCTTTATGAGCTTCGCCTCCTGTGTAACTGTGTTTTTGAAATGGGTATATGCGAGATAAATCTCCCCCACCTGACCGTCTGTAAATGCCTTTAACACTCTTTTGCAAAGTGCTGCCGCATCCTCGTAGGTCGGGTCCTCCATCATCTCCGATGCACTCTCTACTATATGATAGCCCTTTGACGTAAGCAGCTCCTCACCCTTTGCTCCCACAGCGTATATGTCAAGTTCTTCTTTTTTGAAGTCTCCGTGTGTGATGAGCTTTACTATATTGCCGTTGTATCCGCCTGCCAGTCCGCGGTTTGATGTCAAAACAACTACCGCCTTCCTTGGCGAATCACCGGCCTTTAAGTATGGGTGCTCCAGATTGCCGCTCTTTGCAAGCATCGAGCTTACTGTCCTGTACATATAGTTGAAATACGGATCTGTTGCCTCCGCATGTGCTCTCGCCTTTTGCAGCTTGACGGTAGAAACGAGCTTCATGGCCTTTGTGATCTGCTGAGTACTTGTAATACTGCTTTTTCTGCGCTTTATGTCTCGCATCGAAGCCATTTTACCACCTGCCTTCTACTAATATCCAACCGTCTAACGGAACTGCTTTTTGCATTCCTCGATTGCCTTTATAAGTGCCTGCTCCGTATCATCGTCCATCACCTTTTTCTCCCTGATTGCTTCAGGAATCTCAGGATATCTGGTATCAATGAAATCAAACAGCTCTGCCTCAAATCTTAAAATATCCTCGATTTTGATATCGATAAGATACTTCTTTGTCGCAGCGTATATTATGATAACCTGCTTCTCTACAGGCATCGGCTTGTACTGCGGCTGCTTTAAAATCTCCTTGATTCGTGCTCCCTGTGCGAGCTGCTCTGCTGTGCTTGCATCAAGCTCTGAGCCAAACTGTGAGAACGCTGCAAGCTCTCTGTACTGAGCCAGCTCTACTCGGATAGGTGCTGCAATCTTTTTCATTGCCTTTATCTGTGCCGAGCCTCCAACTCGTGAAACTGAAAGTCCGGCATTTATGGCAGGTCTGAAGCCCGCGTTGAACATCTCTGTCTCGAGATATATCTGACCGTCTGTGATTGAGATAACATTGGTCGGGATATATGCCGATACATCACCCGCCTGTGTCTCAATGATAGGAAGGGCTGTGAGTGAGCCTCCACCCAGCTTGTCTGACAGTCTCGCTGCTCTCTCCAGAAGCCTTGAATGGAGATAGAAAACATCTCCCGGATAAGCCTCTCGTCCGGGCGCTCTCTTTAAGAGGAGTGAAAGTGTACGGTATGCTGCTGCATGCTTACTCAGATCATCGTAAACTATGAGCACATCCTGTCCGTTTTCCATCCATTCCTCACCTATAGCGCAGCCTGAGTATGGTGCGATATACTGTAACGGTGCAAGCTCTGATGCTGTCGCAGCCACTACTGTCGTGTAGCTCATGGCTCCGAACTCCTCGAGCTCATTTACTATGGATGCAACCGTAGAAGCCTTCTGACCGATAGCTACATAGATACATTTCACACCCTGTCCCTTCTGGTTGATGATGGTATCTATCGCGATAGCCGTCTTTCCGGTCTGTCTGTCTCCGATAATAAGCTCTCTTTGTCCTCGTCCGATAGGAACCATTGAGTCAATAGCCTTTATACCGGTCTGAAGCGGTGTATCTACTGACTTTCTCGAGATAACTCCCGATGCTACTCTCTCTATCTGACGATATTTGTCCGACTGGATAGGTCCCTTTCCGTCGATTGGCTGTCCGAGCGCATTTACTACTCGGCCGAGCATCGCATCGCCTACCGGCACCTCTACCACTCGTCCTGTGGTCTTAACTGTATCTCCCTCGTTGATATTGCGCTGCTGTCCAAGTAAAACAGCACCGACATTGTCCTCCTCGAGGTTTAATACCATTCCATATACTTCCCCTGGAAATTCCAAAAGCTCTCCCTGCATCGCATTCTCAAGACCATGAATACGTGCGATTCCGTCTGCCACCTGAATGACTGTTCCTACATCAGCGACTTCGAGCTGGGAAGCGTATCTTTTAATCTGCTCCTTTATTACTGAGCTGATTTCTTCCGGCTTTAGATTCATGGAGCGCATTCACCTACTTTCAATTGTATTTTTGTCAAATCGCGGGTGAGTCTTTCTAATCTGCTGCTGACAGATGAATCCACCACTCTGTCCCCGATTCTGATTTTCATACCGCCTATGAGCGCGGTATCCACCTCAAAATGCATCTCAAATTTCACGTATTTTGTCGTGTCAAGAAGTCGTTTCTCCACAGCAAGCTTCTGCTCCTTTGACAACTCAAATGCAGATGTGACGTATGCTGTTCCGATATTTTGGTACTCCTTGACTCTGTCAAGAAAGTAGTCGAAGACTAAGGTAAGCTCTTTGTAGTGATTCTTTTCTATAATCATCCTCATAAGCCCTACCAGCTCCGCTGAAACTCTTCCCCCAAATATTTCTTCGATGATTCTGACCTTTTCTTCTTTATCAATCTGCGGATGATCCATCAGCTTTGAGAGGTCATCATTTGCAGCAATGATTTCCTTTACTGCTGTTACCTCGTCAGACAGGCTTGATAGCCTGTTATCCTCAAGGGCAGCCTCAAACAATGCATCACCGTATACCTTAGATACTAGCTTAGCCATGTTGATTCTCCCATTTCCTTAAGTGTCTCTTCAACGAGTGTATCCTGAATGTCTGTGGTGATCGAAGCTGCGACAGCCTTTTGTGCCATAAGCGATGCTATCTGTATCATCTCCTGCTTCATATCATCCATGGCATGCTTCTTCTCAAGCTCTGCCTCTTCTCTGGCTCTCTTTATGATGCGAGAAGCCTCTTCCTTTGCATCATCCACAATCTTGTTCTGGTTTTTAAGCGCCTTCTGTCTCGCATCTGTGAGAATAGCCTCGGCCTCTTTATCAATATCCTTAAGCTTTCCCTCGTACTCTGCCTTTAGTGCTGCGGCACTTTCCTTGTCAGCAATAGCTGTGTTTATATCGCTTTCTATCCTGTCCTGCCTGTCCTTTAACATCTTCCTTGCAGGGTTGAAAAGCAGATACGACATCAGCATGAAAAGGAAAAATACTGCAACTGCCAAAAGTACTGTATCAAAGAGCAACTGCGCATCCAGATTAAACAAAAATGTATATCCCTGTGCTAACAACTTTTACTCTCCTTTCCGTTGGCTGTATCGCCGCACGGTAATCCTCTGCGGCAAACCGTAATATACTATCCGAGCGGATGAACGAAAAGTAAAAGTAATGCAACAACGAGACCATAAAGACCTGTTGTCTCTGCAACCGCCTGTCCTAAAAGCATGGTTGACATAATCTGTCCTCTTGCTCCCGGATTACGTCCTACGGCAGCTGCACCATGTCCTGCTGCGATACCCTGTCCAACACCAGGTCCGATTCCGGCGATAACTGCCAAACCTGCACCGATTGCTGAGCATGCTCTGATTAAATCCTGTCCATTGATATCCATAATTGAATCCTCCTAAAAATACATCTTATAGTTTTACTCATCCGTCTCACATGCCTGTGTAACGTATGTCATTGTCAGCATACAGAATACATATGTCTGAATTGCTCCTGAGAACAAATCAAAGTATACATGCAGTACTGACGGCCACGCTATGGCTATAAACCTTAGCAGACCATATACCAGCGCCATGATAACAGTTCCTGACAACACATTGGCGAACAAACGCAATGATAATGAGATAGGAATTGCAATCTCACTGATAATGTTGATTGGCGCCCATATAGGCAGCCACGGCGGCAGTGGTGAACACATACCGGTCCAGATATCCTTTGCGCTTTGATGCTTAGCCTTATTGAATCTGATCATGAAAAATGTAATAAGTGCAAGCGCCAGTGTGGTTCCGTAGTCGGCTGTCGGTGGTCTTAAGCCAAACAAGCCTGAGATATTACTCATCAGTATAAATATAAAAATCGTACTGATGTAGTTTACAAACCTCGGAGCCCACTTACCCATGGTTCCCTCAACCATCTTGTCGAGCATCTCTACGATAAGCTCGATGATATTCTGAAAGCCGTCCGGTACTTCCTTTGCTTTTTTAAGCTTCCTGTTTGCCACTATAGCGAATATGACCATAATGGCCATCACTATGAGGATACAGGCATGCGATGTGGTAATCCAGACCTCCTGACCGAATACCTTTATCGAAAAAATACCATGGATCATAAAGTCGATATTGTCTGCGTTACTTTCCAGTAAAATCGCCTGATTCACATTATCACCTCCTCCTTATTAAGTTTACCTGCTGTTTTGCTACTCTGTCTCCATTTCGCCGGCGGAAGATGCATCACTTCTCCCGGAAAATCTGTCTGTCACCTTCATAAATAAAGGCTGTAAATACGCTGAAATCTTGAGTCCCAGCATACCGACAAAGGCCATTATCAGATTTCCAAAATCAAATAGTCCCAATATAAATAACAGGACCGCAACAACAATATACCTTAAAAGTGATTTTGCTACGATCCTGCGATTGGCATCCTTTTGTCCATATATGGCGGTCGCGTCATATATGACTGTGGCGATATTGACAGCTATACCAACAGCTATCGCTATCCCATACCATAAGCCGATAGAATATGAAATTTTGTCTGTGACAAACCATACCCCAATAA
Organism: Agathobacter rectalis ATCC 33656; assembly: GCF_000020605.1. Classification (NCBI taxonomy): domain Bacteria; kingdom Bacillati; phylum Bacillota; class Clostridia; order Lachnospirales; family Lachnospiraceae; genus Agathobacter; species Agathobacter rectalis. The sequence goes on along the minus strand of NC_012781.1, from coordinate 113,804 downwards.
GCTGCACAACAATCCCGTAAAAAACTATCCCAAATACAAGTCCCGGCAATGCGTCATTTATTCTTTTTAACATCCTTCTCTACCCTGCTAATACTGTCTGATATCTCTGTTTCCGTAGTACTCTGCCTGCCCGGTGTCTGTCTGACGGCTCTGCCATCATCCTCCGGCTTCAGGAATTTTTGAACCATGCGGTATATATTGTTTGCCCCCGCAAATGCTCCAAGGAAAAACAATGGAACAGTTACCCAGTCCGCTCCGGTCTTTTTCCCAATCCACACACCGGCCAGTGTGCAGAGAAATATCGGCACAATCATGTTGATTCCAAACTGGAAAACCATGATAAGTGCATTCATTACCTCTTTCTTATTATCTCTTTTCATATACAAATTATTATATCATTTTTATTGCTTTTGTCTACATTTTTATGTGTAAAATGCATAAAAAATAAATGTGTTTCATGTCAAATCACGTCAATTTGACACAACAATTGCAGTATTATCACTTTTTCGGCGATTACAGCACAAGCGTCACCTCACGGTCAGTGTGCTCATACCTGCGAATTGTAACCCCCGCTGCCCTAAGCATCCTCTTTGAAGCTGTCACGCTGGCCGTGCCCTCGTATTTGTCACAGTCGTAGACTACTTCCCTGATGCCGGACTGTATGATTGCCTTAGCGCACTCATTGCACGGAAACAATGTGACATATATGGTCGCTCCCTCAAGGCTTCCGCCCCTGTAGTTTAAGATGGCATTGAGCTCGCTGTGTGTAGAATAGAAATACTTGTTATCCTCTCCCTCTCTGGCCCAGGTGAACTCATCATCTGAGCAGCCAAGAGGAAAGCCGTTATAGCCCATGGAGAGTATCTTGTGCTCCGGGTCCACTATGCACGCCCCCACCTGGGTATTCGGATCCTTCGAGCGCATGCCTGAAAGCATCGCTATGCCCATAAAATACTCATCCCATGAGATATAATCCTTTCTCTTTTCCGAAGCTCCCATATATACACCTCCATTCAATATGGTCTATCACACTGTCTGTTACTTTACAGTTTTATATCACTGTTTACACCTCAGGGCAACCTGCAGCTATTATCATCATTATTATTACTTGGTTCCGAAAATTCTGTCTCCTGCATCTCCGAGTCCCGGCACAATATATTTGTGCTCATTGAGATGATCATCGAGCGCTCCTATATATACATCCACATCAGGATGTGCCTCTGTGAGTCTCTTTACTCCCTCAGGAGCTGCAATTATGCACATAAAGTGGATGTTTTTCACACCGCGCTTTTTGAGCATATCAAGCGCTGCAACTGCTGAACCACCTGTTGCGAGCATCGGATCTACCACAAATACCTCTCTATTTGCGCAGTCTGCCGGAAGCTTGCAATAGTACTCGATAGGCTCTGCTGTCTCCGGGTCACGATACATGCCGATGTGTCCAACCTTTGCGGCAGGGATGAGCTCAAGCATGCCCTCCACCATACCAAGTCCGGCTCTTAAGATAGGAACAACTGCAAGCTTTTTGCCCTTTAATTCCTTTACAGTGGCCTTACAGATAGGAGTCTCAATCTCCACATCTGTAAGCTCCAGATCTCTTGTTGCCTCGTAGCACTCAAGCATCGCAACCTCGCTGACGAGTGTTCTGAAATCCTTTGAACCTGTGTCGGTTCTTCTCATAATTCCAATCTTGTGCTGAATAAGCGGATGATCCATAACTACTACCTTACCCATAATATTTGTTCTCCTTTGTCTTATATTGTGTTATATTTGTTTGTCTTTTATGTATTTGCATTTAAGAGCTTTACCAGCTTCTTAAGCGTAGCCCTAAGGCTTTCATAGCACAGTCCGTAGCTTTGAAGTGTGCCACCGTAAGGATCCAGTATCTCAAGCTCATCGCCCACATACTGCGAAAGCACAAAGACCTGCTCCGGGTCGATATCGGCAAAGCTTTCTATAATGCGCTCGCGCTGTGATGACTCCATAGTAAATACCATAGTACTCTCCGTGATATCCGATTCCTCAAGCTGCGTTGACACCATGCCCTCCGTGGAAATACCATTGCTTATGAGCACTGCCTCTGCCTTCTGATTGACCGGCTCCGGAAACTGGACAACAAGTCCTCTCGCCTCAATCTCCATCGGCACCTTGAGTACAAAGTCGTTCATGATGCCCTTTGCCATCTGTTCCCTGCATGTGCCGGTCTGTGCGACAAAAATGATTTTGTCATACTTCACATGTGTGTCTATCACCTGATGGCCTGCCGCCTTTAGCATACGGTTCATGATGGCCTGTCCTATACGCGGTGTGGAGAAGCTCTCCGAGAAAATCACATCCACATCGAGCTCATCACAGTCCCTTAATATACGGTAAAGCTCATGCGCTATCGAATCCTCATCCGCCCTGCTTCCCATCGACAGGACAACATCTGCATCGTAAAACTGCTTTGTCTCCTCTGTTGCGATGACTGCTATCTTTTTGCCATCATCCCTGTGCGAAGCCACAAGCTCATTTATCTTTGCAATCACATGCTTTCTGGTACCGTCCACGATAACCATGTCAGCCTTTGGCGCATAGTGCTTGTACTTCATGCCTGGGGCCTTGGGCTTTCTCGTGTCATCTGCCGCTATGATTCCCGGATCTATGATAACCTCTTTGCCTAATACCTTTGAAAGCATCTGTGGTGTAATATAGCCCGGACGCAGCACCATAGGTGTATCCTCTGTCAGGTCAATGATGGTGGACTCTATACCTATGCCAACCGGTCCTCCGTCTATAATCATGGCTATTTTGCCGCTTAGATCCTCAGCCACATGTGCAGCCTCTGTAGGGCTAGGTCTGCCGGATGTATTGGCGCTTGGCGCCGCGATAAGGCAGCCGCTTCTTCTTATAAGATCTAGCGCTATAGGATGATTCGGCATGCGCACAGCTACCGTGTCCATGCCGCCTGTTGTGGCATAAGGCACTGCATCGCCCTTCTCCACTATCATGGTAAGAGGTCCCGGCCAGAAAGCATCCGAAAGCTTCCTTGCATCCTCCGGCACTGTCTTTGCGATGCGCTCCAAATCCGAAAAATCTGATATGTGTACGATAAGCGGATTGTCCGACGGACGCCCCTTTGCACTGTATATCTTCTTTGATGCCTCCGGATCTAAAGCATCACCGCCAAGCCCATACACTGTCTCTGTCGGAAACGCTACAAGCTCACCGGCTGCAATCAAATCACCTGCCTCCTGCATGAGCTTATGGTCTAAATTGTCCTGATCTATTTTTATAATTTTTGTTTCCATTTTATATCCTCACCGCACATACTACAGTAATATACCATGTGCAAACACCAGTTTTTCTAAATAATCATGTGTTTTTATTGTAACACTTCAGAGCTACCTCGAGAGCAGGAAAATCTGCTGCTTACATGTAAACATGACGTATCAGCTTTTGTTCTCGGAGGTTCTAAATTGTTTTCTATTTATTATACAATAGTAACAATAGCATTTCAAGTTTTACTGAATATTTGGTAATTTTTATATAAGATTGTGTAAAAGTAAGTACAATTTTATTTGGCATTGCATTATTCTGTGTTTTGTACTACAATGCAGATAAGCCAATAACGGCGAATAATGATCATTATTTTATAAGGAGGATTTCATTATGGCATACGTAATTTCTGATTCATGCGTTAGCTGTGGTACATGTGCTGGTGAGTGCCCAGTAGGAGCTATCTCTGCTGGTGATTCACAGTACGTAATCGATGCAGATTCTTGTCTCGATTGTGGTACATGTGCTGGTGTTTGCCCAACTGGAGCAATCAGCCAGGGCTAATTTTTAGCATACTGTAAGAAATAAAGACGACCTGTTATGGGTCGTCTTTTTTTGTGTTGTAATCGTCTTTGTATTGTAATCAATTTTATGCTGTAAGCGTTTTTTGCAGTAACTATTTTTATAGTGTAAGCGTTGTCATGCATGCTCTACAGTCTCACCGGATTAAGCTCATGCGTATGCGTCTTGTCGCGCCCCTTCTTTCCCTTGGTGTCTGCAGCGCTTATTTTTGTATCTGCAGGCATGTCAGCGTTCCTTTTCCTTGAAAAAAGCCCCTTTCTACGCAGATTTCCGCGTATGGCAGCGTCCAGCTTTTTATATCTCTCCTCCTGCGCAATATCCTGTTCGCGCATCAGATAGTTCATTTCCTTTAATATCCGCTCCTGCACCTCAGTGGATATCTGCTGACTCAGCTCCTCATTGTTCAGTGCTATGGCTCTCCCCACGATATTGCTCATCAGCTCGCGAAACTCATCCATACGCTCATCTGCCGTGCGGCTTCGATATGTATGATTGTATCCCGGCAGTTCATCGTGATATGCCGGATTATACCCTGACATCTCCTGTTTTGCCGCCTGATTTGTGATATTCGTGTAATTTACAGGTTGCACGGATTTTTCCATAGCCGCAGGATTCGGTGGATTTAACGGCTCACCCGGTGCATCCGAATGAAGCATATCACGGATTGCGCGAAGCTGATACCCCTTCTCCTTAAGCTCCTTTATCCTCAAAAACTGTTTTATATTGTCTCTCGTATAGTATCTGTGACCAAGTTCATTTCTAGGCACATCAAGTCCCAGCTCATCCTCCCAGTAACGCAACACATGAGTCTCCACATCCACGGCAGCTGCCGCATCGGAAATCATGTAACGTACTTTCTCCAAATTGAAGTCCTCCTGTCTGAAATTATATTTTATTCGCTATACGCTTTTGGCACATCGAAAAGAACCAGCACTGCGAAAAAGTTATATCGCTGTACTGGTTCAATTATAGCCTTGATAGAACTCTCATTCAATTGGTTTCGGTCGCAACTTTCGACATATAACTCTCTGTCTTAAGCTATCCAAACAGCTCCTTGAGAGCCTGTGCATTCTGTGCATCCGCAGATTTCCTGTTCTCCTGCTGTATCTGCGTATAAACCTCCTTGCGGTAAATCGGCACCTCCTTCGGTGCACTTACACCGAGCTTAATCTGGTCGCCTCTGATTTCCAGAATAGTAATCTCGATGTCATTATTAATCACCAGAGATTCACCCTTTTTTCTTGTAAGAGCCAGCATACTATTCACCCGCCCTTTCTTTTTTCCCTTTTATGATGTCATAAATCGGGAAGTGCACCTTGTAGTCATCCTCAACTATAAGCTGTGCTGCTTTGTTGCTGTCGGTATTGACCACAATAGGAGCCTTTAAATTGCAGGCAATCTTTGTGATGTCGCTAGGCACATTTACAGTGACGATCACATACATATTCTCCTCATTCAGATCTCCAAGAGGTGCAAGAAGCTCCTCGTTGACCGTTGGCTTGTAGTCCGGCATGATGATATCCGGTGTCATGACAGGAAATGCAATGTCTCCATCATCCATCGATTGAAGCCACATGATAGACTTCTTATCATTCTCCTTCTCCGAATTGTATATCAGAGTGTAGTTTTTCAGCTCCGAAAAGCCTATCATCCCTTTCTCCATTGTGATGATTTTGTCCTGTGGGATGTCAATTTCCCCAAATATTCTCGTTTTTGCCCTCATGGCTTCCTCCTTTTCGCCCGCTCCGCGAGCGTTATATAATCCGGTAGCTGTGTACCGTTTTTAAAATCCTTACAGATAATCAAGCAATGTCTGTGAGTTTGCCTTTGATGCCGCTGTCAGACTGGACTGATATGCATTGTACATAGCGTAAAAATCAATGATTATATCAGAAATATCCCTATCCTCATTGGTCGATTTAAGCTCCTCTATGGTCGTCTGCTGCTCCTCAACTCTGTTCTTGATGAGAGTGAGGCGGCTCTTTGTGCTTCCCGAATTGGTGAGTGCCAGATTTACCTTATTCAAATGATCATCAAAGCGTGTGATGTACTGGCTGTAGGTCTTTTGCAAATTGTTGTCGGCATAGTCAGCCTCCTGCTCTGCAGCCTCTAAATATGTCTTAAGCTTTGCCTGTGAATCCTTGTCAGAGTACTGCTGTTGCTGCATCATCTTCTTTATCTGTGAGACCTTGTCGTGAGCATTGACAGCATTCTGCACTACATCAATCAACTCATCCACATCGCGCTTGATGCCTGTATCCATGACGTCCTTCGCCTGTGTATTGACAGTGATATCGGTGCTGTTTGCCACTGTGTCTTTGATTTCCTGACTTGAAAACTTAAAATCCACTACCTTTGATGGATCGGAGTATATGATATCTCCTGCTGCATCATGAGGTACATTGCCACCTGCATCGAGTGTCACAGCGTTTGTAATATCCTTGCAGTTGTAATAATACTCAGGTCTCGCATCACTGCTGTCAAAGCCTGTCTTTACATATGTGACAGACAGCTTCTTTTCATTATTCTTAATTGAAGCAGCTACATTTTTACCAAAAACAAATTCACCGGTTTCCTGTATATATGCCGTATCATCAGCAGAGAGCTTTGATGGGTCAAAATCAGACACACTCTTGTATACAGTATAATCTGTGCCCTGTGTCAGCTCTTTTCCATCGATAGAAAGCTTCACATCGTCTGTCGTATTACCGTAACCCAGACGGATTCTCTGGAAGCTGTGCTCTGTGACATCTGTGGCACAGTCAGGTGTTGCCGCATTTATACTATTGGGAACAGTCACGCCATTTGTATAATACCGCTTCTCTGACAAATCAGCGGCAGAAAACTCCTGTGTTATCTGATATGTGCTCTTTGTGTCCTTCTGGAATGTGAGCTTTGATGATGTGCGGTAGCCCGTAAATACCGTTCTTCCTGCGTAGTCTGCATTGCCCTCTGTATACACCTGCTCTGACAGCGCTGTAAGCTGCTGTAATATAGTGTTTCTGTCATCAGCTGTGAGCGTATCTGTAGAGCCGTTTACACACTGTGTACGGATATCTGTGAGGAGTGATTTCATGTTGCTAAGGGCTGTCTCTGTGACATCCATCCACGAAGAAGCATCCGGGATATTGTTGTCCTTGTACTGGTCAAGATGCGACAGGCTGGTCGACAAGCGAAGCGATCTGATTGCGATAACCGGATCCTCTGATGCCTTGGATATCTTCTTTTGAGTAGTCATCTGGGTATTGTATTTGTCCACCAAAACCTTTGTTGAATTGATATTTGTCTTGGTATTTCCCATTATCATATTGTTTGTGATTCTCATATTATGCCTCCCGCTTCTATGCCACGCCCGTATCGTTTATGAGCTTATCAAGCATCTGGTTCATAACCGATATGATTTTAGATGCCATATTGTATGAATACTGGAACTTCACGAGGTTTAATGCCTCCTCATCCTCATCCACACCTGATACCGATGTTCTTTGGTTTGCAATAGTCTGCTCCAGATTGCTATAGAGCTTGTTGTAGGTCTCTGCCTTTTCCGTATCCACTGACACATTGGAGATGATTGTCTCAAGGAATGATTCCGCTTTATCGCCTCTGTATACTGTTTTCTCCGACTGCAGCTTCTTTAACTCATCAACTATATCACATGAATCTGTCTTGACATAGTCTGTGGAAGTCGCAAAAAGCGATACATCGTTCATCACATCCTTGTTTACGGAGAAATTGGCCGCTGTCATCCTGTAATACGTGTTGGAGCTGCTGTTTATTGTGGCAGTCTGTCCATCAGGCAGCTTGCTGTAAGCCTCTGATTCCGAGAAATCATATACCTTGGCTGTGTTTGTGATTGCTTCAAAAAATGTAGGTGGTGTATCCCCATTCAGATTCTGTCCTTTGCTCTCTATCTGATTGAACATCTCTGAAAAATTTCTGACAAACTCATTGAGCTGTGTCATATAGTAAGGGATTCCCCTCGCATTTATTGCAGAGCCCGCATTTAAAAGATATCCCTCTGCCACAGTCTTTTCAGGGTCTGCTATGGCCTTGTCCTTGCTCAGATTAAATGTTACAGACTTGATATTGCCCTGTGCATCCACCTGTGCCTCCCAGCTGTCATAGCTGTAACTGATATTATTTACAGTGATTTTGCCGTCCTTGTCCGGCAGATTGAGTGATTTTATATTGTCTATTGATGTATTCTCCACTGTGAGCGAATACGAATCAGCCTTTGTGACCTTACCCTTGAAATTCTCCAGATTATCACCGTCTCTCACCTCAAAGAGAGCTTTCAGGCTTCCCCCTGCGGTTCCAGCTGTCGCGGAAAACTCCATCTTAGTATCTTCCCAGTATATCTTGTACATATCATCGTTGTCTGTCTGATTGTTTTTCGTCTTTGACGACTCACAGATGAGCTTTCGGTAATCCTTGCCCTCCACAACCTTCTCTCCATTTATATAGAGCGAGAAATTTGTGCCGCCCAGGTTGTCTCCATTGGTGTTTTGCACCTCTGTCTCGTTGTAAGATACATTAACAATCTTGGACAGGCTGTCGATGAGATTCGCCCTCTCATCCCTAAGTGAGCTGGCCTCGACACCGGTTCCTGTCTCTATCTGGTTAATCTCCTTATTTAACAGTGAAATTTTCTCACTGATTGAATTGATTTTGTCTACGTTGTTTCTGATTTCTTCGTTGCAGTCATCCTGCAGCTTTGAGAGATTGTCACTCATCTGGTTGAAATATGTACAAAGACTCTGCGCGCTGCTGATAAACTGATTTCTCACTGTCTTGTCGGACGGCTTACTGCGCAGTGTATCAAGGTCTGAAAACATCTGTGAAAAAACACTCGAAAAGCCCTTAACCGATGAGCCGTTATCCTTAAAGTAGTTCTGAATCTGTTCCATGTAATACAGCTTCTGCTCATAGCGTCCATAGCAGGAATTGTTTTCCCAGTATTTATTGTCGTAGTACAGGTCACGCTGCTGTTTGATTGAGGTGACTGTAACACCTGTGCCGACGCTTCCGTAGCGGGCTGTGACATTTATGGCATCCTTTGCCTGCAGGGTAGCCTCCTGCCTGGTGTATCCGGTCGTCTTGACATTGGCTATGTTGTTGGCTGTTGTATTGGTCGCTACCTGAAATGAGCTCAGAGCACTCGACCCTATATGTAATCCAAAAAATGTTGAAGCCATACTGACTCCTCCTGTTCATACTCTCTTGTCGTATCCTAAAACTATATGAGCTGTACTATGAGCTCCGTCATCTGGCTGATTACAGTGATAAAACGGCTTGATGCGTTGTATGCTGACTGATACTTGATCATGTTTGTCAGCTCCTCGTCACTCGACACACCCATTATCTGGTTTCTCTGGTTGTCTATGGCCGCTGCTGTCGATGTCATAGTGTCTGATGACGCCTTATATATGCTGCCGTTTGTTCCGAGATGCGAGATTATCTTGTCATAGTATCCCTCAAAATTGCACTTTGACGTATCCTTTGGGTTGATGTATAGATTCTCTGCTGACCATGCCTTTGTAATCTGGTCTGCAAGACCATAATTTGCGGATCCGTCCTGCTTGTATGACGGCATCAGTGTCACCTGTGCCGCAAGCTTTGGATTTACTGAAACATTTCCAAGCTTGTACCATGATGAGTTGTTAGCCTTTGTCTCATCATTGTATACATAAAACTGTTTGCCATCTATTTCCATCTGCGTGTAACGGTCATATCCTTCTCTTGCAAAGAGCTCATGCGGTGGCAGGCTGCCATCAGCTCCTACCGAGCAGTTTGCCGTATCCAAAACCGTGTATGTGGTACCGTCTGCCGCTGTGTATGTGGTATTCGGACAAAATATATCGTTCATGGCCATCATGATGTTTCGCGCCAGATATGATATCTCGGCCTGTGTCTCCATGACCACATTGTCCTCCACCCTACTGTAATTCTCCTCGCTCATGAAATCATAGGTGCCATACTCCGAGCCTCTTGATACAAGGAGTGCCTTCAGGCTTCCTATATCATTATTCAGGCTGGTTGCTATGTTGGTGGTCTGCGTGCAGCCGACTCTTTCAGCCAGCGCTGACGGCAGCGCAACATCGCTAAACACCGGCATATAGCTCTCCTGTGTAGTAATATGAGGCCAGTAAGGTGTATAAAAGCCTGTACCCTTTTCCTCGGTGAGGCCTATATGGTTGCACTTGTTATCCTGTACAAACTGCTGTCCCTCGAGCTTGATACGCACGTAGCCTGTGGAATCCTCCTCAGCCTCTATCTTAGCGTAACCTGCGAGCTCATCAATCAGACTGTCCCTGGCATCGCGCGCTGTCATGGCAGTCTCTACACCGCCTGACTCTGTCTTTTGAATCTCAAGGTTGAGCGCATAAATCTTGTCACCGATTTCGTTAATTCTGTCAACCTGGTCTTTAATTTGTAAGTTGATATTTGACTGGTATTTCTGAAGATCAGAATAAACCGTATTGCATCTGGTCAGAAAAAGCTCGCTCTTTTGGATGATAAGGTTCTGATTCGTCGAATTCGTCGGATCCTTGCCATACTCCTGAAAAGCCTGCCATAGCTCTGATATACTCTCCTTAAACTCAGCACCGTTCATCTCCTGCATGATATCCTCAACATATGATGTGGTGCTGTAAAGTGTCGAGTAAAAGCCCTTTCGACCATTCTCCTGCCTATACGATTTATCTAAGAATATATCCCTGACATGTGCCACATCCGATACGGAAACACCCAGTCCGCTCTGCTGGATGTTGGTGCCCGCTGTAGGGTTATTTCTGGTGATATAATGTTTATCTGAAAATCTTACCTGCTGTCGCACATAGCCTGTCGTATTGACATTGGCCATGTTGTTTGCTGTTGTATTAAGAGCATTCTGCGAGTTTTTAAGTCCGGAACTGCCTACGTAAAAACTTCCGAATCCATTTGCCATGTCCCTGTCCTCCCGGTTAATGATTATTGCTTTGCATCAAAACCGCTGCTGCCTAAGATATCGCCTGTGTTATATGCATTTCTGTCATAATTGGCGGTCTCCGGCGCCTGTTTCATGCTCTTGAACAGGGTGATGTCAAACTCTGTAAGCTCTATTGCCTGAGCAAGTAATTGTGAGTTTAAATCGTTGATTTCTTTCATCTGTGCAGCTGCTTCAATCAGACTGTCGCGCGCTGCCGTAAGCTTCGCCTGAATATCCGGCTGTGTGCCGAGATATCCAATCAGCCTTGTGACTGTCATCTTCTCATCTGATTTGCCCAGTACATTGGCAATATCTGTGAGAAGTGAAACCTGCTTATTGCTCATAATAAGAAGCTCATCGCCTGCCTGCTGATCCAAATCAGTCAGTGCTTCAAGCGCAGGGATATCGGCATCTATGATTATCTGACGTTTCTTCTCCCCGTTTGCAGCGAGTGTTCTGTATACTTTTTCTTCCTCTGTGAGCACATTTATAAGCTCTTCCACTAAACTAGCCACTATAAAATCCTCTTTTACCTTTGATATATGATATGATTATCATATTATAGAGAGTTGTACCTCTCTAACAGCTTGCTGGCGAAATCATCTCCACTGACCTGATACTGTCCGGAGTCTACCATGTTCTTAAGCAAAGCGACTTTATCTTCCCTGATGTCCGAAGCCTCTGATACTGCTTTTTTCGCAATCTGGTAATCTCTACCGGCCTGCGAAATTGATACCTGATCAGACATCCTCGACGCGCTTTGTGTCTTTGCTGTCTTTGTTGTTCTTGATACGCCATACAACTGGGCTATCTGATTATATGCATCTATACGCATAACAGGATCTCCTTTCTATTTATATTTCATCCTTGAAATATGTAAATTTTGCTTCCTGACATATTTATCGGATGTTTTTTTTATTTCTTTATAGACCGTGGAAAATTTTTGGTTACCGTTCGCATCCGCCTGTGAGAATCGTTGTGATGTGAGTGGATTTAATCCCCTCTGTCACTGTCTGCAAAAGTATGCGGTATGTATCCTCCACAAGCTCACAGTCCGACGGTTCAATCCCAAGCTCTGCTGCTTTTTTAAGAATGAACCTGACCTTGTCATCATCATGCTCCACCGCATAGATGTCATCAAACATACCAGCATAGTATCTGTCTAAAAATCTGCGCTTTGCAGCTGTCTCGATTTTAGTGCCTGATGTGGTAAGCACATACAGCTTCGTGCCTTTTTCCTTTGCCTTCATGGCATACTCCTTTACCTGCATCACAGGACGGCACCACTCATATGTATCCTCACCATGCTTACTGCAGTAGTCTGCCCACTGCACATCTGACATTCCTATCTGAAATTTTCCGTTTACCTTGTAGCACGGACTGCTTAAAGTGCCGTCTACGTCTATGAACATTGCCTGCATAGTGTCTGCTCCTATATAGTTAGTTTATGCAGCTATAATAACATGATTAAAGGGTCAAAAGGTATTTTGCCCCTCATTTATGATTAATCAGTGGAAATTTCCTTAATCCTACCTGCTCATATCATAATAGCGCGCATATATTCCGTCCTGTGCCAAAAGCTCCTCATGTGTGCCTCTCTCAGCAATGCCACAGTCAGCTACCACGAGAATTTCGTCCGCATTTCTGATTGTCGAAAGTCTGTGGGCAATTGTGATAGTCGTTCTGTCCTTTGCCAGCTCCTCAAGACTTTTCTGGATAAAGCGCTCGCTCTCATTGTCAAGGGCACTGGTTGCCTCATCAAGTATTAGCACAGGCGGATTTTTAAGGAACACCCTCGCAATGGAAATCCTCTGCTTCTGCCCTCCTGACAATCGTGTGCCTCTCTCACCGACAAACGTATCATATTTATCCGGCAGCTCCATGATAAAATCGTGGATATTCGCTTTTTTTGCCGCATCTACAATCTCATCCATCGTCGCATCCGGTTTTCCGTAGGCGATATTATCCTTTATGCTTCCGCCAAACAGATAAACATCCTGCGAAACCAGTCCAATCTGCGAGCGAAGGCTCTCAAGCGTGAGCTTTCTCACATCATTTCCATCTATTGTGACCCTGCCCTCCGTCACGTCATAAAACCGCGGAAGCAGTGAGCATATTGTCGTCTTTCCACTTCCTGACGGTCCTACAAGCGCAATTGATTTTCCTGCCGGTATCTCAAAGGATACGTGCGAAAGCACCGGTGTATCATCATCGCTATAGTGGAACGAAACATCCTCGTAACAGACATTTCCCTTTACATTTTTAAGCGGTTTTGCATCCGCAGCATCAACTATATCCGGCTCCGTTTCCACCACCTCTAAGAATCTTCTGAAGCCCGAAAGCCCCTTCTGCATCATCTCAGTCAGCTCTACAAGTATCTGGATAGGACTGATAAAGATGCCTATATACAGCGCATACATGGCAAGGTCGGATGCCTCCATCCTTCCATGCGCTATCAAAAAACCACCAAATACCAGCGTAACAAGATACATCATCCCCTGGAAAAATGCATTTCCGCTCATAAAGCTTCCCATACATCTGTAATTTGCATCCTTTGAAATCAGGAAATTTTCATTACTTCTGTTAAATTTTTCCTGCTCGATGCGCTCATTGGCAAATGACTGCACCACCCTTATGCCCGCCAGAGTATCCTGAAGACTCGAATTAATATCACCGATTTTTCGCCTGTTATCCATAAAGGTTTCCTGCATTTTCTTATTCTGTCCATATGAAAATACAAGCATAAGCACCACAAGAATAAGCATAGGAACCGCAAGCATACGGTTTATCATAAACAGAAAAATGAACGAACCGATTATCTTTATAAGCGATATAAAAAGATTCTCCGGTCCGTGATGCGCAAGCTCTGATATATCAAACAAATCGGATACGAGCTTGCTCATCATCTGTCCTGAATTATTCTGATCATAATACGAAAAAGAAAGCTTTTCATATTGGTCGAAAAGCTCCTTTCTCATGTCGCGCTCCATCCTCGCTCCCATCATGTGCCCCGCATATGTCACATAATACCTGCACGCAGTCTGTATGATATATGCCACCAAAAGGCCTATTGTAATAGGAATCAGCGCAGAAATGATTTTTCCCGGTGCTCCTGCAAAAAGGGTTTTGGTCAGCGTGCGAAGCAGCTGCGGAAACGCCAGATCTATGGCACTGATTATTGTTGCGCAAAGCAGGTCTATGAAAAAGACTGTTTTGTAGGGTTTATAGTATTTGATGAATTTCTTTAATGTTTGCATTGTGTCCTCCTGGGATGTTCTTTTTAAAACAATTTGTTTCTCAACGTACATCATTATATATAGGTAAACCTATATATGCAATAGGATAACCAATGAAAACACAGGATAACACCTGATAAATAACATAGCATTTCGTTTGTAGACGAAATCTATGCGAAATTTCCATATTGTTATGCGAAATCCATATGAAATCACAGTTGTTATATTTCGCATAATGACATATAATATAATCAAAGTATTGCTATTAAATTATTATGCGGAGGTGCCACATGGAATATTTATCTTGCTCAGATGCATCAAAAGCAATGGGATTTTCTGTACGAAGAATCCAGCAGATGTGCAAAAACGGTGAATTGCCCGGTGCAATAAAGGAAGGACGTAAATGGTTAATCCCTGACGAAACCATACACATGAATCATTTCGCGAAAAATAAATCTCTGCCAATAGGTGTATCTGATTTTAAGCTTGCAACCACCGGCTATTATTATGTAGATAAGACTCTGATGATACGTGATTTTCTGGATAAAAAGCCGATGGTATCTCTTTTCACACGCCCAAGGCGTTTTGGAAAAACTCTGAATATGGATATGCTGCGCGTATTTTTTGAAAAAACAAACGAGGATACATCTGTTTATTTCAAAGACAAACAGATATGGCAATGCGGCGATTACTACACTAAACATCAAGGACAGTATCCTGTCATTTTTTTGACGTTCAAAGATGTTAAAAGCATGACCTGGGAAGAAACCTTTCAAAAAATCCGCAGGCTTATATCTCTAGAATTTATACGACATAACGAGCTTGAGACAAGTTCTGTTTTAACCGCTTACGAAAAAGAACAATATCATCTTCTTGCCGGAGACAGCGGGGATGAAGTCGATTGTCAGATGGGTCTGCAGCTTTTATCATTACTGCTTCATAAGCATTATGGAAGGGAATGTATCATTATCATTGATGAATATGACACACCCATCCAGCAGGGGCATACCTGCAATTTCTATCCGGAAATAGTAAATTTCATGCGCAATTTTTTCTCAGGAGGACTCAAGGACAATCCACACCTTGCCTTTGGCTTTCTTACAGGAATACTGCGTGTAGCAAAGGAAAGTATCTTCAGCGGCATGAACAATCTGAAAACCTATTCTATTCTCGATGATGGCTACAGCTCTTATTTTGGTTTTACTGAAAAAGAGGTAAAAGACATGCTGCGATACTATGGAAAAGATGATAAATATAATGAGCTCAGCGAATGGTACGATGGATATCGTTTTGGCAATACAGAAATCTTTAATCCATGGTCTGTAATCAATTATATCTCTGACAACTGCTTTCCGAAAGCATTCTGGCAATCCACCGGCAGCAATGAGATAATCGGAGAAATTATCCAGGCAGCTACGCCTGAAATTACCAAAGACCTTTATAAGCTGCTCTGTGGTGAAAAAATCGCAGCCTATATTGATACCGGTGTTATCTATCCCGAGGTTCAGAATAATCCATATAGTATATACAGCTTTCTTCTGGTAGCCGGATACCTGAAGGTTGCCAATATTTATCCGCAAAGCGATGGAAATTTCATGTGTGACGTTGCTATTCCGAACAAAGAAATTACTTTTGTTTACGAAAAGGAGGTTCTAAACCGCACCAACCAAAATAGCCTTGCCATATCTATCAGTCAGGCTATCTTTTCCAAGGACACGCAAAAACTCCAGGCTCTGCTGGAGGATTTTATGGTAAAAAGCATTTCTTCTATTGATGGAGCTAATGAAGGCTTCTATCACGGAATGATGCTTGGTCTTTGTGCCATACTTGGAAACCGCTACAAGATACGCTCAAACCGCGAATCAGGCCTCGGTCGATTTGATATTCAGCTTATGCCTTTAACAAAGGGAATGCCCGGATTTATCTTTGAATTTAAACACACTAAAGATGAACATACCGATTTATCTGCATTAGCCGACAGCGCCCTGCAACAGATAGAAGCAAAGAAATACGACACAGAGCTGCGCGATAATGGTGTGAATTCAATTATAAGCATCGGTATTGCTTTTAGAGGGAAAAGTGCTGTGGTGAGGAGAGGCTAAAAATCTCACCGAATATTAGTATAATCCAAAAAGAAGCACATGCAGCTTGCCACCCTATCACCATCATTGCGATACAAATGAGGCTGATCGGTCTCAAACTTATACACCTGTCCCCTATGGATTTCCTGCACATGGTCGTGACACTCGACCGTTAGCACACCGTCTGTGACTGTAAGATATTCGCGTGTTTTCTCGCCGTGCCCACCGCTTGTATACACGCCGCCCGGCTCCACATCGATACGGTATACCTCAACCTCCCTTGAGTCCTCGTATGGGAAGCAGGTCCATACCCTGTACTGTCCCAAAAGCTCCTTTGTCGGGACCAGATCATCCGGAGATATGAGCGCATAGTCCACTCTTGGCGGATCTATAAGTCTTTGAAACTCAATTCGCAGACCGCTTGTGATTTTACCAAGCACTCCGATAGATGGATT
The DNA here is from genome assembly GCF_000020605.1 of Agathobacter rectalis ATCC 33656. Classification (NCBI taxonomy): domain Bacteria; kingdom Bacillati; phylum Bacillota; class Clostridia; order Lachnospirales; family Lachnospiraceae; genus Agathobacter; species Agathobacter rectalis. The sequence continues at coordinate 97,225 of NC_012781.1, read as the reverse complement.
CGCTGTGCCCTTTTCTATCTGAGCAAGCATGCTTTTACTCACACCGGTCTGCTCTGCTACCTGATCTAAGCTCATGCCCTTTGACTGACGTATTCTTTTTAAATTTTCAGATACATTGTGTGACAGATAATCCATACTCATATCTCCGTTTTTGTATTTTATAAGTTTACAGTGCCTTGCGATACAGCATCTCGATATCGCACTGGCGTGAAGCCCTTGGATTTACAGCAATGTTGCCACTCTTCATGGCATCGACAGCCATCGGCTCTATCCTGCTTTCTATCTCTTCCTTTGTGACTGTTCCGTTTTTGCTGGCATTGTTGATTGCAATGGTCAGATTCTCAGGGATTCCGATGTCTGTGCAAAGCTCCCTGATTGCATCTACCAGCATCATCGGCTCAAATTCGTCCGCATACGCAGAAATCGGTCTTATATCATTGTAGATAGTCAGATACTTGCCATGATCTGCAAGTGCATTGTACTCTGCGATTACAGGAAGCAGCACTGCATTTGCCACTCCGTGAGGCACATCGAAAAATGCGCTGACCGGATGACTCATCGCATGCACATTTCCGAGCCTTGCAAATGAGAATGCTATTCCTGCAAAAAGTGAGCCTGTCATCATAGCTTCTGCAGCCTCGATATCGTTTCTGTTTGCTACAAATCTGCGGATATTTTTACCGATAAGTGCCATCGCTTTTTCTGCCAGTGCATCAGAAAATGGCGATGCCGCTGTGGATACATACGCCTCCTCGGCATGGATAAATGCATCAATTCCGCAGGCTGCCGCTACGCTTGCCGGTGCTGTTGTGATGAGTTCTGCATCGAGAATTGCATATTTTGGCAATATCTCGTAGCTGAATACTGTGAGCTTATAGTTTCTGCTATGATCTGTGATTACAGAGAATGCTGTCACCTCTGAGCCGGTTCCTGCGGTGGTTGGTATCGCAATGAGCGGTACGATTGGTCCCGGCACCTTGTGTGCTCCCTCATAGTCTGTGACGCTTCCGCCATATTTGGCAACCACGCCCACTGCTTTTGCCACATCCATCGGTGAGCCGCCTCCGAATGCCACGATAAAGTCTGCGCCTGACTCCAGGTATTTTGCTGTGGCTTTCTCCACTGTTGTGACAGATGGATTTGCCTCTATATCTGTAAAAGTGTCTGCTTTTATGTCAACTGATGCCAGATAATCAGCTGCCTTTTTTACAAGTCCCATCTTCTCAAGATGCGGTCCTGAAATGATGAGCGCATGCTTTCCTCCAAGCTTTTTAGCTATTTCCGGCAGCTTTGAGAGACTGCCCTTTCCCACTGTGATGTCCTGTGGCTCCGAGAAATTAAATGTTTCCATATATAATCTGTCCTTTCTGTTCCTAGCTTGCTTTCTTGGCAAGTACCCTGTCTATTGCAGCATCGATAACCTTATCCAGTTCAACCTCATCTGCCTCCGGCATAAGTGTTGCAGCATCCTCATCTGAGATGAGCTCAACAAGTGTACCAAATGACTCCTTGTATTTCTTTTTACAGAAGACGAAGAATACCACGCCGAGCGCACACCATGCAAGCACGATGCCCCACTCCTGGACGATAAGTGTTCCGCCGCTTCCCGGTATACAGTACATGGCAACCATGAAGCCTGACATGATGACCGCCATCGTTCCAAAGAACTTGTATGCGGGAACCTTGTAAGGTCTTGGCATATCCGGCTTCTTCTTGCGAAGAATAATAAATGAAAGAGCAACCATGCAATATGCCACACAGCAGCCAAAGTTTCCGGCATCACTGATCCATACGAGCATCTTTCTGCCTGCAAAAGGTGCAAGCATTGTGAGAGATCCGATGAGAATCAGTGCATTGATAGGTGTCTTGTGCTTTGGATGAAGCTTTGCAAAAAACTTCGGAATCATATATGACTCTGCCATTGAGTACATGGCACGCGAGCCACCGAGCATAAATGAGTTCCATGAGGTTACGATACCGCACATTCCGCCGACTATTATAACCTTTGCCATTATCTTTGTGTTGAATGCGGCAGCCATTGCATCTGCTGTGACAAGTCCTGTTGCCTGCTCTGAATCAACAATTGCCTGTGGGCCCATGACAAGACCTACCGCAACAATGACAAGTGCGTAGAACACAACTGCCAGAACTACTGATAAGATAAGTATTGAGCCGATTTTCTTTGCCGGAACATTGATTTCCTCAGCCGCCTGAGGTATTACGTCAAATCCGATAAAGTAAAATGGTGACAGAGCTGCCACTCCGATAATTGCCTTTACGTTCAGACCTGCAGAGCTGCCTGCAAACATCTGTCCATCCAGGTTATCAACTGTTCCATTGATTACCGATGCAATTATCAACAAAATTCCGGCGCCACCAATAATACATGTGAGCACAGTCTGCAAAATCGCTGCTGTCTTTGCGCCGATAATGTTTATCATCATGATTAAAAATGCCACAACTATCGCCACAATAAGCCATGAAGCATAGATATCAAAGCCTGCTACCGTATACAGATATCCCTTCAAAAAGCCCGGCCACAGATATGTGATGATTGTTGGGAAAGCGCACGCCTCAAAGCATGCCACACTGACATATCCAAGGATAATCATCCACGTACATATGAATGAGCCTGTCGAACCCATTGCCTTGTAGCTGAATACATGCTCGCCACCGCACTGAGGCATGGCTGCTGTCAGCTCCGCGTAGGTCATTCCCACGAAAAATATCATGATACCGCCGATAACGAAGCCGATTGCGGCACCGAGCACTCCGCCCTTTTCAATCCAGCCTCCGGTTGAGACAACCCAGCCCCAGCCAATCATGGCTCCAAATGCAATTACAAGTACGTCCCAGGCATTCAGGACTTTGTTAAATTCTGATTTTTTCTGTTCCATTACTTGTCACCTCCAGCTTCTGTCTTACTTTCATTCTCTACCACTTTTCTTGCCAGAGACTCAATAAGCTCCGCTGTGCCATCCACTCCTAACAGGCTGCTGTCTATAAGCATATCCCTGTTGTGTCTATCGCCTCGGTTGCTTCCTGTCAGCGCCATATGACGCTTATGATAACGCTTATCCTTTTCAGTAATAAAAAGCTTTGCATCATCCTCCGACAAATTGTGGCTCTTCATTACGTTTTCAATCCTCACTTCATCCGGTGAATATATGAAAATACGTAAAATCGGTTTATGTTCCTTTAGTATATAGTCTGCTGAACGACCGATAATCACACACGACTCACGGTCTGATAATTTTCTGATTATAGTTTTCTGGACATGAATTGCACGCTCTGTGAGGTCTGCATATTTGGAGAAAGAGCCTCTGACATCACCCTCTGCACCTTTTCCGGCGATGGTGATACCTTCCTCAACCTTTTCCATGATATCCTTGGGAATACCGACCTCTTTTATTATTTCATCTACAGTATCCCTGTCATAAAATTTGATTCCCAGGTCTTTAGCAACCTTTTTGCCAATCTGGTTTCCTTTAGCGCCATATTCGCATCCTATTGTAATAACAAGATGTGCCATTTCGTTCCCCTCGCTTTTCTTATATACATCTTTATAATATGCTGATATTGTTCAAAAGAAGGGCGCACGAAGCTAATCGTGACGCCCTTGTCCTTTTATCCGGCTCGTAAAATCTGCCGCAATATATTCTGTTGCCTGCTTCAAATATAATTCAAGCCTTCTATGAAAGTGACTCAACAGTCTCCTTGATAATATCAAATGCCTTGTCGCACTCTTCCTCGCTTACGATAAGCGGTGGAACCATACGGATGATATGGCTTCCGATTGCTGTGATAAGCATATGACGGTCAAAGCAGCCATGCTTTACATCTACACCTGAGATTGTATCGTCAAACTCAACACCAACTAGGAGTCCCTGATGTCTTACCTCTTTTACGTGTGGAAGCTTCTCAAGCTTAGCTGCGAAATAATCACCAACCTTCTTTGCGTTTCCGGCAAGATCTCTGTCAAGCAGCTCGTTTACTTCTGCAAGTGCTGCTGCACAGCATACAGGGTGTCCACCAAAGGTTGTACCGTGTGAACCGGCTGAGAATGCTTTTGAAACCTCCTCTGTAGCACAGATAGCACCGATTGGCATTCCACCGCCAAGGCCCTTTGCCATAGAAACGATATCAGGTTTGATGCCGTAGTTCATGTAGCTCATTACAGCTCCGGTTCTGCACCATCCTGTCTGAACCTCATCGATAAGGAGGAGCATGCCCTTCTCATCACAGAACTCGCGAAGTCCCTTCATGAATTCAGGTGTTGCAGGATGAACACCGCCCTCGCCCTGTACAGGCTCAATCATGATAGCGATTGTGTTCTCTGTGCAAGCATCCTTGAAAGCCTTTAAGTCATTGTAAGGAGCGTATGAGAAGCCGTATGTCATTGGACCAAAGCCCACCTGGCATCCGTTTCCAGGCTGTCCTGTAGCTGACATAGCACCGAAGGTTCTGCCGTGGAAGCCATCCTTAGCAGTTACGATGTGATATCTGTTTGGACCATATTTCTCTATACCATATTTACGAGCCATCTTAATCATAGCCTCATTTGCCTCAGTTCCTGAGTTCTGGTAGAAAATCTTGTCCATTCCGATAGTCTTGCAGACCTTCTCAGCAAGCAGTGCCTGTGGAATGGTGTATGGATAGTTGAATGTATGCATGATGTCATCCACCTGATCCTTGACTGCTGCAACAACCTTAGGGTTTCTGCTGCCGGCATTGTTTACGGCGATTCCTGCGTAAAAGTCAAGGTATGGTGTGCCATTCTCATCATATAGATACATGCCCTCAGCAGTCTCAGCGATGAAATCGAAACGCTCATATGTCTCAATCATATACTTCTTTACTTTGTCTTTGATGTCCTGTGCTGTTAATCCTGTGTCTTTTAATCTCATAATATATTGCCTCCTAATTTAAATATCCTTGTGATTTTGATAAATAAAAAAGAGCAAAGTGCTTCACCGGTTAGCGTCTTTGCTCTTAAATATTCATAATTAATATGTAGTTGTTTGTTCGTTTTCTTTTGTGTATTATTTTGAACAAGTAAACAATATCACGTTCAATATATTGTGTCAACAATTTTCATTAAAAATGCGAAATACCTCATAATTGTCAGTTTAAAGGTGTTTATCCTTAAAATTATTAACACAAATCACCATTTAATGCTTAAAATATTATTTTAATATAATGTTTTGTGCATTATATTGTCTGTACATTATTCTGTTGCTATGTTCCTTTTTATCATTTATATACATTATAAAGAACACGCTATGCATTCTTTACAAGCTCCTGTTTACGGAAGGTGCGGAACAATCCAATCTGCTCCAGTGCCTTTGCAATGCCGAAAAAGACAATTGAATCTATCGGCCACATAATAAGATTCTTCAGTGCACGCATTGGAAGGATTGCCATAAATGCCTGTCCATACAGTACCTGCAGACACAGGGTATTTAGAATGACATTGCAGATGAGCATTACTACAAACTTCGCAGCAAGCACTCTCCATATGGTAAGCTTTTTCTTATAAAAGAAACATCCATATAAAACACCTGCAAGCATTACAACAAGTGTAAGCTGTGGACAAAATGGTCCTGTAGGCTTCATCAGATACTTGATGATGTCAAGCGCTCCGTGGAAAACAGCTCCGGCAACCGGCCCAAACAGGTAATCAACGATACCATTTGGAATACCGGAAAAACCGATACGGATAAACTGTCCATATTCGATGGAGAAATATCCAAGGATAACGGCAACTGCAGCAAGCATTGCCATAGTTGTGATGGTTCTGACCGATTTAAGCTCTCGGGCAGAATCGGTGAACAAAGTAACGAATTTTTTCATTAAAAAATTACCTCCTTTGCAGACCTCACCGAACTACAACAGGAGATAATTAATATCTTCGGATGCAGCGGGATGCGACTCATGTACCGCAAGATTTTCTTTTCGTCCGGGTGACAACTCCCTGTTCATCCGGCACTTAACGCACATGTGTCTACTCTGCTAAAATTTATTTATTTGTAACGTATTAAAGTATATCACACTCTAATATCAAATCAAGTCTTTTTATTCAATATAATAATTAAAGGGCCAAAACACCTTTTGACCCTCATATCTTATCATATCCTATTATTTTATTTACTCTATCTTGGATCCGGACGATGCTTCATGTCACGGATAGGAATATTGGCAACAAGTGCCGGAACCATTCCGTTGTTAGAATCAGACTCTGTCTCTGTGATTTTCACATCAAGAGCTTCCGCATCAATATCCATATAGCGGGAAATAACCTCAATGATATCCCTTTTCATCATCTCCATCATCTCCGATGAGCAGTTTGCACGGTCAGAAACCAGCACCAGCTTCAGGCGATCCTTTGCAACATTACCAGAAGATTTCTTTTTAAATAAATCCATTATACCCATGGTACGTATCCCCCTTTAATTTTTCTTAAACATATCCTTTAGCTTTTCAAAGACACCATGCTTCTGGTTTAAATCAAGGAAAGGAACCTCCTCGCCCATGATACGGCGGCAGATATTCATATATGCCTTTCCTGCAAGGCTGTCTGAGCCAACTAACGGCTCACCACGGTTTGTAGAAATAACAATCTGCTCATCATCCGGTACTGCACCGATTAAGTTGACTGCAAGGATCTCTGTTACATCATCCACATTCATCATATCACCGCGCTTAACCATATCGACACGCAGACGGTTGACAATCAGATCAATGCGCTTCATCTCATTTGCCTCGAGAAGGCCAACAATACGGTCAGCGTCACGGATTGCTGATACCTCAGGTGTAGTGACAACAAGTGCACGGTCAGCTCCTGCAACGGCATTCTTGAAGCCCTGCTCGATACCTGCCGGGCAATCAAGCAGAATATAGTCAAACTCCTCACGAAGCTCATTGATAAGCTCAACCATCTGCTCCGGTGTAACAGCATCCTTGTCCCTTGTCTGAGCTGATGGAAGCAGACACAGATCAGGATATTTCTTATCCTTGATAAGGGCCTGACGTATACGACATTTGCCCTCAACGACGTCTACGAGATTGTATACAATACGATTCTCAAGTCCCATAACAACATCCAGGTTACGCAGTCCGATGTCAGTATCAATCATAACAACCTTTTTATTTAACTGTGCAAGACCTGTACCAATATTTGCTGTGGTTGTGGTCTTGCCCACACCACCCTTTCCTGATGTGATAACGATTACTTCGCTCATGAACTTTATTCCTCCTACGTTCCTAAATGCTATTTAAAATATTTTTAGTAATTGGTTCGATGTAAATATATCCATCCTTTGCGATGGCTATCTGTGCCTGCTCCTGTGCCGGCTTTTCCTTGCGCCTTACCCTGTGCTTTGGCTGAGGCTCGTCCGGACTCTTCGCAATCAAATCACCAATCTGAATCTGAATCGGCTGCATATCAAGTGCAAATACAAAACAGCTCCTGTCACCTGTGCATCCGGCGTGAACATTGCCCTTTAATGCACCAAGAATAACGATATTGCCCTGAGCTATAATCTTGGCTCCCGGATTGACATCACCTATGATTGTGACCGAAGACTCGCTGGTAATCACCTGGCCTGACCTAAGCGTACCACGGTAAAACTGCTCCGGAACACTGACTGTCGCAACATTCTCGCACTGCTTCTGCACTGCCTCATTAAATGCCTCAACCTGCTCCTTCATAATGGCTTCCTGCTCGGTACCACTCTCCACAATGCACAAAATCTCAATTGTGGTATTTTCCTCAATAGCTGCAATTATCTGCTGCTGCTCTTCATCTGAAAGATGCCTTCCCTCAAATGAAATAGCAAGCTTTGCGTTTTTAAAAAAATTGGCGGATGCCTTAAACTTCTCCACAACTGCCTTTATCAAATCAGCAAATGGCATATCCGCATCTAAAATTAAATTGATTCCATATTTATTACTCTTTATCGTAACCGACTGTGACATGAGTACCTCCAATATCATTTAATATGAAATTCATTACTCCTAATTATACATTTTTATGTGGCTTCACGCAACCTTTTTCTGTAGGCTTCATTAGGCTATACTGCCCAACAGACCTTTTATAATCTATTTCTGTTCTGTTTCCTTATCTTCTTTATCCTACTGCCGAAGACAAAACATCAGATTGTCTACACACCATGTCGATAATTTCAAGGAAGTCTTATAAACTACTTCTTAAATTTATATTTCCCTTTTCCGTGACCGGATACCGGTTCAATAATATCTGCCTTTACCAAATTGGAAAGAAGTTTTGAAGCACCTGAACCTTTCAGCTCAAGAAGTTCCATAACTGCACTTCTTCCAAACACCTCATCAAAGCCAAACTTCTCAAAAAGTCTATGGATATGAATCGTCGTTTTTACCGAGAAATCACTACCTTTTTCGGAAAGTACACTTTTAATATCCACTTTTTTGTCTTGAATGTCCACTTTTCCATTCTCAATATCCACTTTTGTATCCCCAATGTCCACTTTCTCTTCGTTCAAGAGTCCACTTATATGAAGATTTCGATTATGAAGCTCATTTTTCTCGTTACATATTAGATAAAAGCATGTAAAATTTCTTTTACATAGCTTAATTGCGGTCTATTTAGCTTGTTTCTTGACTACTCAGGAAAAATATTTCTACCCTCGCCCCACCTGTATTTTCAGAATTTGAAAGTTTAATACCTCCACCATATTTTTCAGCCACAGTTTTTGCAAAAAATAGTCCCATCCCATAATGGGCTTCGCCATTTCTACTTGTGTCATCCATAAAAAACTGCTCTGTGCCATGCAATAATGCTTCTTTTGTAAATCCTGATCCGCTATCCTCCACAATGAATGTCAGCCGGCCATCCTGCTCCTTTGCGTCAATATAAATGATTCCATTTTCTTTTGTATGCTCCACTGCATTCTGAATCATATTCATTACGGCCCGGAACATTGGATCATAAGCAATCGTTACCTTTTTATCACTTTGTTCCGCCTTCCAATCTATCTTCTGGTGATAGATTTCTACCAGTCCGAGTGCCTGTTCCTTTATATCTGCGAAAAAATCTTCTAACCTCACCGTTGTATAGGTAACATCACTGCAATTCCATGATTTTGTGACATCTATCAACTGTTTTACATAACTTTGTATCTGTGTTGTGCCGTTCAAAACATAAGTGATATTTTTCTTCTGTTCTGTGGTCAGTTCAGTCTCTGAAAGTAGTTCTGCATTTCCCCGTACAATCGTAAGAGGTGTTTTAATATCATGCGCCAAAGCAGACATCTGCTGTTTCTTTTCATGCTCTGTTTTCCACTGCTTTTCTAAAGATTCTCGCAATGCATCTCGCATATCATCGATTGCCGATAAACAGTCATCAAACTCTTTGATACCGGAACAGGATGTCTCATATTCCAGATTTTGATCCTTTATTTGTCCGATTGCGTCTAATACAGGCTGCATCTGCTTTTTGATTCTTTTTCCAAAACGTATGGACTGAATGATGATAATCGCTACCGCTCCAATCACAGACATAATAATCATCACATTCTGTGGTCCTATAAAATGCTCCCTCAAAAAAGCTGAATGATATTGAGGTGTCAGGCGATATTGCAATACAACATATTCATTTTCCCTTACAATTACTTTATAAAAATATTTCCCGGATGCGTTTCCGTGCTTTGCAACATTCCATGCTATCTGTTCGTATTGTTCTGACAGATCTCCACCTATTTTCTCTCCATTCTCTGAAAAGATTACATAATCACAAAGTGCGGGAATCATCTCAGCAGTCACTTTATCTGCACGTAGAATCGTATCATATGCTTCATTAATCTTTTGCTCTGCATAATTTGCCGGATAAATACAGCCCACACTAATCAAAAGGTACAGCAGCAGATAAGCAACAATCACCAAACCAACTAATGATCCAAGCATGACCAGTACATATCTCATAAAAATCCTGCTGAGTGCATTGCTTCTCTTTACTCTTCCCATTTATATCCAATCCCCCAGACTGTTTTTACCGGTGTATAATCATAATCCGCAAATTTTGCTCTTATATTTTTGATATGCGTGATTATAGTACTGTCATTACTCTCATTGTCAAAGCCAAAGACCGCTTCCAATATCTGTTCCTTCGAGAAAACCTGTCCTCTGTTTTTAGCCAGAAATTCACAGATTTCGTACTCCGCTTTCGTAAGAGGAAGTTCCTTATCATCAACCAATAGTTTCTTTTGAGATATTTGAATACAGACCCTCCCCAAAACCATCCGGACAGAATGTTCCCTGTGCTCTCTTCTAAGATGTGCATTGATCCTTGCCCGAAGTTCCATCACTCCAAATGGCTTTGAAATATAATCATCTGCTCCTAAAGAAAGTCCGTTTACCAGACTGTTTTCCTCCGTTTTTGCCGTAAGAAACAAAATCGGACAATCCACAAGTGCCCTGATTCTTTTGCATAATTCGAAGCCATCAATTCCAGGCATCATAATGTCCAGTAAAATCAGGTCATAACGATGTAATTCTTCCATATTAATTTTTAGTGGATTACTTACTTTGGTAACCAGATGTCCATCCTTATTCAAAATGCTTTCTATCATTTCCAGAATTGCCGGTTCATCATCAACTGCCAGTATTTTTGCCATAGTTTCCCTCGATTCTATTCCGATATTCTGTTTCCTTCCCAGTGGTTTACCCACCAAAAATAGTATACCATACTAATCCCTGTAAATATTAAGCAACCTGGTATGAATGACAACCATTCACCTACACTAGTTTCTCCCAATACAGATTGCAGATAAGTATATGGTACTCTACCCGTCCAGCAGACAAATACATATTTCCACACATGATCTCCAAGTCCGGTAAGCATCAATGCACTAATTAGTCCTGATATAATCCCTGCTCCAATTGATACACCTTTTCCAAACTGAAAAGCCAGAATCAGCTGCCACAGATAAAGTGGAACACTGCTTCCCCACAGCAGCAATGCTGCAAATATACATCCTTTCATGATTTCGATATCGCTTGATGCGATTCTTCCAAATCCAATTCCGAATATGATTGCTGTCAATAGGATAGAGCACAGACACAAAACCAGTAGCATCAACAGTTTCGATAAAAATGCTGCAGGTTTATCCGGTAAAGACAACAGATTTTGAAAATCACCTGCATTTTGTTCCTGTTCCATCACACTTGCTGTAAAAATTCCAATAAGTACCGGAAGTCCTGCTCCTATTGCCTGATAAAATGCAATCACTTTCATATTTTCATTCCATGGTGAAAAAAAGTAATATATTAAAAATATAACGCTGGTTATAATCGGAATCAGTAAGTGTGCCAGAATCACAGATGTTCCTTTCATCTTTCGCAAGTCTGCATTAAGAGATCTTCCAATCATCTTATTTCACCTCTCTTCTCTCAAACCATTTCAAAAACAGAACCGTTACAAAAACAAACCAGATGATTGAGAGACACATTCCCGGAACAATGACTCCCGTATCCAAAAGAGGATTCCCTGCTTCTGCGGCAAGTCCATTTGGTAAAACATGAAGCAACGGGCACATCATTCGCATAGGGATTGCAGAAACAAGTACATACCAGATTCTGGTTTGTGATATTACCACACCGCTGACAGTAATAAACAGGCAGACGAACAGGTTTACAATCATTCCAAATCGTTCACTTAAAAATAAAGCTACCGGAATCTCCCATAACTCAGAAACCGTCAGAAACAATACTGCAATCAACGCTCCTTTCACTGGAACATGTGTCGTTAGAAGAAAGCCTCCAAGCGTTGCTCCTGCAAACACAATCACATTAGAAAACAAAATCATGTACCCAATATAAATAATTTTCCCCAGCAACAATTTTCTTCTGTCTGTGGGAATAGTCATTAAATGATAGTATTTTATCTTTTTCTCCTGCGCCACAGAAAGATAACAAAATAGAGCAATCATCCCTGGCAGCAAAAGTGTATACCACCAGTTCCAAACACTTTCTGCATAAGCATTTGTCATCCCAAGAGTAAATATAAATGCCATGACAAATGTAAGAAGAGGAAATCCCCAGATAAACTTTTTTCGCATGGTTCTTTTGGCTTTTTGATGTTCTGCTTTTATAATATTAACCATGGATTTCACCTGCTTTCTGGTTTTTTCTTACCACATTCATAAACAAATCTTCAAGATTATCTCCCTGCTTTAATGCTCCTTCGTATCCTAAGATTCCACCTGAAATAATCCCGACTTTATCTGCAAGTAACTGTACCTCCGAGAGAATATGACTGGAGAGAATTACAGTGATTCCCTGTTCCGGAAAAGACCGGATCAGCTCTCGTAATTCCTCGATGCCTATTGGATCTAATCCATTCGTAGGTTCATCCAATATCAAAAGTTCCGGTTCTCCAAGCAATGCCATTGCAATGCCTAGTCTTTGCTTCATCCCCAAAGAAAACTGTCCTGCTTTCTTCTTTCCGGTGTTTGTAAGTGATACAATCTGCAAGACCTCATCAATTCTGTTTTCATCTGTACCAAGCAATAATTGTCTTACCTTCAAATTCTCTCTGGCGGAAAGATTTTCATAAATAGGCGGATTTTCAATTAACGCTCCTATTTTTGATAAATCTTTCCTATCCAAAAGTTTTCCATCAAAGTAAATCTTTCCTGCAGTTGGTTTCATCATACCGGTCAGCATTTTCAATGTGGTAGATTTACCAGCGCCATTCGGTCCAAGCAGTCCATAAATCTGTCCCTTTTCGATATTAAGTGAAACATTATTTACCGCTTTCTGTTTTCTAAAATATTTACATAGATTTTGTGTCTGTAACATCATTTCCATCTTTACTATCCTTCCTTCTATATTTCATTTCTTACTGAAATATAACCTAACAGAAAAAAATAAAGATTTGATGAAGATTTCTGCCTCCTTGTTTTTGATAGCTCAATTCTATATTCAATAGAGCCGTTGCCACAAGCAATACATATTAACATCCGCTTATTCACGGGCTTTTCACAGACAAATCTCGATTGAACAAAATCTCTGCGCGATGGCCTGCCAAGGCTGTGGCGCAGTTTTATTTTTATTAAAAAGCAGTGGAATTACTTTCCATAATCCGTTATTGTTAAGTTACCACACGAAACAACTGAACTAAGAAAGCTCCACTGCCTATGATAAGAATAACATTTTTCAGTCTCTTCCACAATCGGAATTATGACGCTAATGCACCTCCGAATAGGTAGATGTAATTATTAACACTAGTAATTTATGAACTCAATGCTGCTACCAGCGACGAATATCTTTCCGTTTTTTATCTACTATTTGCTAAAACGCAATCAACAATCTAAATTTGCAAATCAATAGTATTGCCTTCATTATTATTCTTTTCCTTTGATCTCTCTGCGGATATATCTACCTTTATTTTGCTATAAGAAACATTTCCTTTCGCTTTTTCGCCATACTCTTCCTTCAAACGAGCTAACTCATCATTATAAATTGATGTAAACACTCTTGCTCTTGCAAATTCTTCATCTGTACTTATAGCTTTCCAGTTTCTTGACTCTGGATTATAAGAAAGCGTTTTATTACCTTTTGAATCCCAAAACATACATGCAGCATTCATTTTGCCACCAGTTTTTTTCATGCTTGATTCATATATAGCCTTTCTATCAGGAGATACTGTTTCTCCATGCTGCATACACAATTTTCGATAAGCATCATCATCCCTTTTTCCAGTAGCAAACTCTTTTCTTGCAAGTTCTTTTATTGCTTCGTCAAATTCTTCCTCTGACATCGCTGGTTTATCTCGTTTTGTCATGATAGTATCCCAGTTTGGTTTGGTAAAATTAATGTCCACAGGCTTAAATCTTAATGAGAAATTACCATAATCACATTGTGCTAACGGATCATTTGAACTTGCTTTTTTCCCGAACATCTGCTGAACCATTTGAGCATATTGCGAATAATTATCTCTTGTTATCTGCATAATATATTCCTCCATATTGGCATATATTTCATCTGTTCCAAATTCACTAGATTGAAAAATCAAACCTTCCACCGATTTTATTCTCCTCCGGTTTGATAGAATCCCAGTCAATGTTTTTGATCTTATCCAAAAGTTCTTCTTTTGAATTTGCCTGAACCGTAGTTTTTCTTACTTCGGTTTGTTTTGACTGTTCCTTTTTCTTTGCCTCTTTCTTCTCAGCAGCTTTCTTTTCCTGAAGCTTTTCAAGATATTCTTTCTGACTGGCTGATGATTTTTCCAGTTGTGCAAAGAAGGTTGTAGTTCCGTCACTATTAAAAGATATGCCAAATTTTGTTATTTTTGTATCAGCATCTGCATTATCGTTAGTCTTACCGAATGCTCTTTCAAAGCCGAACTGGGCATTGATTTCATCTGTCATACGCAAAACTCCTTCAATACTATGCATTTTTTCAGCATAATATTTTGGATCTGATGCCATCTTCTCCATTTCTTCCTTTGAGAAAATAACTGTATATTCCTTATCACTTTGGGCTAAAATATCTTTGGCATTATCACCATTTTCAAAATCGGCAACCATAAAATCCATGTCGTTTCTTGATCCACGCAAATTCTCCAGCATTTTTTGTGCCGCTTTACTGAGATTTTTTTCAGCGATGCTTTCAGTTGTATTTTCCTTTAATTTCGTATTTTCTGTTGTTTGTGCTGTTTCTTTTTTCTTATTTGCTGTACCAGTCTTGTAGTTGTTCTGGTAATTTGCATAAGCAGCCGTGGTTGTGCTTACATTCATTGACATATCCGTTGTCCTCCTTGTACATATCACATCGTAAATCCGTTTACCTGTTCTTTTCTATATATCGGCATAATTGTTTCGATTATGAATCTTATCATAAAGTTCTGGACTTCCACTCTCTTTTACTAAATTATATTCGCTCCAATAAATAGAATAAAATTCATCTTTTTTTGCAAGTTCCGCTGGTGTCATCTCATAGCCCCAGCCATTTCCAAGATTAGATAAGCGGTAAGTTCTTCTCCGACCATTCCGTAATAAGCTCTGGGTGTACTTCTGCTAAACTGTTGTTCATAGCCAAACCTCAACCTCCTTGTGCTTAGAGTATATGAAGTTTTGGCTTTATCTTGTAGTTTGCGAATATCCGTATAAATAGAAAAAGCCCTTTGAGAAAAGGATTTCTCCTCTCCCAAAGGGTAGTTTAACTTTTACTTAGAATTATCTTTTTTAATAACTAAGTTATAATTGCTATCATAATACAGTCCAAGTTCTCTACACATTCTATCGTTCACATTATCTAACGCTTTCTTATATTCTGCATACGTTGGAGACAGAACCATTAAATTAGGAATGAATATATCGTTATATCCTTTATTTTGTAACTCTTTCTGCATTTTTCTCTGTGCAATAAATGCTGGATGGTATTTCATTATACCGTTTTTTATTTTAGCACCTTTCCATACTTTTTCTTTTAGTCTTTCATATTCACTTTCACTCATATCACGATAATAGGCTATCATCTCATCTGCGGTTCTGGTTTCTTGTGCAATCCAACCTATCATCTTCGCACCTATTCCCATAATAAAAGGAACTTTCAATGTCGTTTCATCGCAATATTCTAATATATTCTGTAGTGCCTGCTTCTGTTCCAGAGTCTTCAACCTTACATTAAGAAATGGTTTGAAATGACTTTTAAAATAATCTCCCCATTCTTTTCCCGGTAGCAAAGACTCAATTGCATTTTCAACGGTTTGATAATCAAGTGCCTCATTTGCTTTGTCTGCGTCACCATCATCTATAAATTGCTTCAAAGCTTCAAGTTCTGAGTCTTTTAAAACTTTTTCCTGCACTTTTTCTTGATAAATACGAAGAAGAATACTTTTGTCGCCAGTTTCCAAAAGGCTCTGTATGTCTTTAATACTAATACCGAGTTTTCTATATACTGAAATCTTTTTTAAAGTTTCAACATCTTGTGCAGTATAGTTACGATAACCATTGTTATCTTTATCCACTGACAGCAATCCTTTTTCTTCATAATACTTAACTGCACGCTTTGTCATTCCAACCTCATTTATAATTTCATTTAATAACATCCGATGCACCTCCTTATGATTTATGTTGATAGTATAAGCGTATACGCTGCGTGCAGGTCAAGAGTTTTTCGTCTTTCTTCTAAAAATGGGCAATCCCGATTTCAGGACTGCCCATTCATTCTGCCAATTATGCGATTTTTTCTTGCTTGCACCGATTTCTGCATCAATTGATGTAAGTTTGATGTAAATCGCTGTTTTTTTAGTTTTTTATCAAATGAAGTACGTCCCGTCTATTCGGTAAAACGGTACATCTTTACATCATCTTAATAGAGCTTTGCACCTGCTGGAATATGGTCATCAACCATCAGAAGATGGAGCTTTTCTTCGCCTTCTTCTTCATGAATAGCACTGAGGAGCATACCGCAAGAGTCAATGCCCATCATAGCTCTCGGTGGAAGATTTGTGATAGCAATAAGAGTCTTTCCAACCAGTTCTTCCGGCTCATAAAAGCTATGAATACCGCTTAAAATGGTTCTGTCTGTGCCTGTTCCGTCATCAAGAGTAAACTGTAACAGTTTCTTTGACTTCGGTACTGCAACACACTCTTTAACCTTTACTGCACGGAAATCTGACTTGCTGAATGTATCGAAGTCTACTTCTTCCTCAAATAAAGGCTCAATCTTTACATTAGAGAAATCAATCTTCTCCGGCTCAGCTTTTACCTCTTCTGAAGGCTTAGAACTTACGCCATTTTCATCCTTTACGCCACCAATGCTCTTCATTGTCGGGAATTTTTTTGATTGCTAATCTAACTCTTGTATATCCTTGCAAACCCTTGGAAAATAGGCTTTCCCGGATTCTATATACTTGGTCACTCTTGGACGTTTTTTTGACTTTTGTGCGTCTAAAAGATGTCATTCGCCTTAAAATACGTCTTTTTATTTTAAGACATGTACTGCCGTGTCAAACACTTCAATACTAGATGAGTATAGCATATTTATCCCAGTATGAATAGGTATATTTTCAATCTTCAAAGAGTTCAATCGCAGGACTCTTTTCTAAAAAATATCCATATTTTTTGATAATTTCTCAATTACTGATTTGGTAACATCTGGGTTTGCTTCTGCATATATGTTCATGGTAGTCGATACATCAGCATGTCCCATTACCTCTTGAATTACTTTGATGTTGGTTTCATTCTCGCAAAATCTTGATGCAAACGTATGTCTGAAGATATGGCAGGAGAATCTTGGAATCATAACAGGTTCTCTCTTCTCCTTTTTAGCAGCCACCTCTTCTTCTGAATTATGTGTATCCACAATTCTCTTGATTGCCCGGTTTACTGCTGCTGGGTTATGTGGCATCCCAAATCGGTTTGTAAATACAAAATTGGTCATTCCATCCACATTCTCAACGCAAAAGCCTTCCTGCTTCTGTCTCTCATATTCTTCCTGAAGCACATCATATACCTGCTGCATCATAGGTATTCTACGATTACCAGCTTCTGTCTTTGGCAAAGATACTCTAAACTCACATTTATATGAATCATCCGCTCTCTGGTAATAGGTCAAGCTATGATTGATATCAATGATTCGATTTTCCAAATCAATATCATCCCAGCGTATCCCAATTGCTTCTCCTATTCTGCATCCAGTTCCTAACAAAAATACAAAGAATGGATACCAGTGATAAAAGAACGGATTCTTTGCTACATACTCCATGAATTTTCTCTGCTGATCCACAGTCAACGCTCGCCTTGTTTTTCTGGCACCACCATTACGCTTTTTTACTTCACAGTATGCTCCGTCTACCGGATTCTTCCTTATGATATCATCTCTGACAGCAAGTTGAAATGTAGGTCTTAGTACTGTGTTAATTGTCTCAAGCGTATTAATCTGTAATCCCTGATTATTAATCAAGTCTGTATAAAAGAACAACACGTCTGAGTATTTCACATCTCTTACTTTCTTCTTGCCAAATGTATCACGAATAAAATGATTCCATGTATACAAATAATTACTGTAAGTAGTGCTACGCAATTCTGTTTTAGTTGATATGTACCTGTCAAACAAAAAGTTCACATCAGCCTTTCCTGCGACATAGACATCAAGTCCATCCAACTGATCTTTTTGTAACTGTTCTTCTCTTTCTCGAAGTTTTACCAAAGACTTTGCATAAATGGTCTTTTTCTTGCCTAATGGATCAATATATACATATGAGTATCTTCCGTCGCCTTTTCTGTAACCCTCACCCTTTCTTAATACTCTGCCTTTACCATCTTTTCTACAAGCCATTATTCTCTCCTTTCTGGAGAAAAGAGCCTGTTCTACTGATTAGCCTGTTGCTTCATTTGTAATTCAACACCCATTCTAATCAATTGCGAAATGGATAGATTATGATTCTCAGCATACTCAACCATTATCTGGTATTCCTCTTCTTTGAATTTAACAGTCACCTTATGATCAAAAGGTTTATCTGCTTTTGGTCTTCCAGTTCTAGCCATCTGTATGCCTCCTTCATATCTTAATCATATTATACTTTTGGTCTGACCGAAAGTCAATACATTTTTTCTCTCTTGGCTCATTTTTCTCCATACTTGTTTGTATTTCTTCTATAACTAATGCGTCATTTCTCATAATTACTTATAAAACTCGTCATCTACAATGTGGAAAGTTTCAAGATATTCGTCAATAATATCAAGATTAACCAACACCAGCTGATTCACTTTATAACATGCCTTTGCATCCTTAGCTAACTGCATAAACTTTGACACACTCATTGAATACATCTCTGCTCCTTCTGAATATCTAACAAATCTTTTATTATTAGTCTTTTTAGTTCTGCTGTCCATTTGCTAACTCCTCGTATAATAAGTGTATAGCCAGTAGAAATGATGGTTATGCACTTATCCTTTCTATAAATTTATAGATGATCTGAGACACCTGGGATAAACCCTTTCCATCTCATCTACATTGGTTATTAGTTTCATAGGTTATTCTGTGGTATGATATCAGCAGAGTCTGATGTCTAGAGGCACTGCTTTTAATCCTTTCAGCCCGGTCTCCGGTGCCTGCTTATGGAGCTTGCAGCCTGAATCATATGTCACATTCCGCTTACACAGATGTTTCATCCCCTGGCGTACAGCACCAGCAAAAGAGCTGCCAGGGTACATGCTTATTACGCGAGGTTTCGGTCAGCATATGATTCCCAGGATAAACCTTTTTCTTCAGGTTCCAAGAATACTTAATCGGAAAGGCGGGTGATATCATGTTAAAGATTAACCCATTATCTACACTTTACGTCGGTATTGACGTCAGTTCAAAATCCAACTATGTTTGCGCTTTGGATTTTTATAAAAATAAATACATAAACTCTTCTTTTGCTAACAATCAGCCTGGTGCTGAAGAACTAGCCAAGAAGATTCTTGAGTGTTTGAAAGAACACCCTGATCTTAATACGATTGTTGCTGCTCTGGAGTCTACCTCTGTTTACAGCATTCACATTGCAAATTTTCTCTCTTCCTGCGAGGAACTGATGCATTTCAAACCTTATGTTTTTGTGCTCAATCCCAAATGCACAGCTAATTACAAAAAGTCTTATATCGGATTAGGTAAGTCTGATCCTATTGATGCCTTTGTTATTGCCGATTATGCACGTGCAGGAAATATCGAAACTGAGCCATGGCGTGGAAGCCAGTTCTTGGCTCTTAAACGCCTCACAAGGCATCGTCTGCATCTTGTTGAATGCATGACCAGAGAGAAAACCTACCTGGTTTCTAATCTGTATCTGAAGTTCAGTGAACTACAGATGTTAGAAGGTGATGACCAGCCTTTCTGCGATATTTATGGAGCAACCTCTTCCAGTGTATTGACAGAATACTTATCTCCTGAGGAGATTATTGATTCATCTGAGGAAGATCTTATAAGTTTTCTCGCACAGAAAAGTCGCAATCGTATCAAAGACATTAGCAAGACCGCAGAATTACTCAGGAAAGCGGCCAGAGATTCTTATCGCTTAGATAAAGCTCTTTATGAACCATTAAATGTATCTATTGCCAGCTCTTTCAACTGTATTGAAACTTTCAAGAAAGAAATCAAGCTTATAGATATTGCCATCGAAAGAGAAATCAGAGGATTAAATCCTAATGCTTTTATTATTCTTCAATCCATAGATGGCATTGGTCCTGTCTTTGCAGGTGGCATTGTAGCTGAAATAGGCGACATCTCTGCTTTTCATTCCTCTGATGCTCTTGCTAAATATGCCGGACTCATGTGGAAGTCAAACCAATCAGGTGATTTTGATGGAGAAGATACTCCAATGAGTAAAGCCGGAAATCGTTATCTCAGATACTATCTTGGCGAAGCCGCCAACAGTATGAGAAAACATAATGTTGAGTACGGAGCGTACTATCGAAAGAAGTACAACGAAGTTCCGAAGCATCAACACAAAAGAGCACTCGCGCTGACTTCACGTAAATTCGTTCGTTTGGTTTATGGATTGCTGGCCAGAAACCAACTGTACTCCGGCGTATCGCTGGATACATCAAATGAATAACTGGTTTTAGCCTGTGTTTTTGCATAGGTCTATTAAAGTTACCCTTTTTCTGAAAAACATATCGAAATCTTTTCAAAAATCATCTTGACATATCACCAGATTGCTCCATTACCATTTTGCGAGCTACAGGTAACAGATCAAACTGTCGTATCAATGCTCTGTCTATTTCTTCTCTCACGCCTGAATCCTCAATGACAGTTCCACTTTTTGCTCTAATGCAGCCTTTTGAAATTGTCTGTGCATCTTCAGGCATAAAATCAGAGATCTTACTTAATCCAAATCCACTCACATCCTTCGGATTTAAAATCACATGTACCGGAATATCCTTTAACTTACTGCTCAAAGGGACTACTGACACCTGCGGTGCACCATCATGATTGCTTGCATCACATGAAATAATTATTCCTGGTCTGATTCCGCCCTGAATGCCATGTGGGTTTTTCCCAAAATCCGCATACACAACATCAAATTTATTATATTTACCATACTTTCTTTTTTCTGTTCGTCTGCTCATATCTATGCTCCCTTCTTGATGTGCATATCCAATCTGCCCTCATCTACAGTCACCACAATGCCGCCTGCTTCAATAACCAGTCCTACCTTAAAATAAGCATCTGCGACGCTGCTGGATATAGCTGCCATATTCGCAACAACTACTCCACTGATTTGCTTTTTGCGGATCATATTCACAATCTGATTCCACTGGCGATCAACATCTCTCTGCGAAAAGCCATTGCGTCTCATCTTTCCCACGATTGAATATTCTTTTCTCTTTACAAATTCATGTATATATTTGCTCTGCTTGTCTTCAAGCATATTTACTTTTTCCAATGGAGCCTGCACTGAAAGATATTCTATGCAATCCATCTTTTTAATCTTTCTTCTCATTCTCTGCCTCCTATGCTGACTTCAAAGCCTGCTCTATCATAAAATCAAATGTCTTTTTCAAATAATCCTGCTTATCTGCAGGTAACCGCTTTAGCCTCGAATCTAATGAATCCGGTGTACAGTCTATTGCAAGTAAGCTATTTGCGTCTGTTTCATAAACTTCCATAAGCATATACAAATTTTTCATGCTCAGGTTTCTTCCTCCTTGCTCCACCTGTCCAAGTGTCGAAACACTTATTCCAGTTTTAGCAGCAACCTCTTCAATGAGAAGTCCCTTGTCCTTACGGATATCACGAATCACCGGACCAATTTTATATGGCTGATGTTCTTATATCTTCCGTTGCTTGTAAAACTGTAGAAGATAAGGTCTCCCGGCTGTAACTCATCAAAGGAGACAGTCTTTCCGGCTTCATCCAGTCCCTGTGCCTCCGCTGCCGCTGTGGTTGCACCGCCATAACTAATATCCACGCCTGCATCTTTCCATGAGTAATATGCAAGAGAACTGCAATCATAATAATTGCCGGAATCTCTCATATCCTGACTGTATGGAAAACCAACTCTGTGAAGTGCGTATGAGCAGACTTTTTTCTGCCTGCTGTCAGTGATTCCACTAAGAATAGCATTGATTTCATCCTCTGTCATGGAACTTACTCCCGGACTGCCGCCTCCACCACCGCTTCCGCTGCCAGCGTACCCAAGCTGTCCCATAAAGTCAGCACTCATAATCTGCTCAAGCATTTCCACCTGGTTAGCGTCAAATCCATACACCGAAATCATATCCCGATAAGATTTGAGTGTGACATTCACATACAGAACCGACTTCGTGACAGTAGTTACATTACCGTCTGCATCTGTTTCTTCCACATCCTTTGTTCCGGTGCTTGTGGTGTATGAACACATATCATTTACAACTGCCTGCAGCCAGCCTTTAGAAGTATCATTCATGACTGTTGCAGTATCTCCGACACCATGCTTGACCATATAGACTGCCATGATGTCATAGTAATTGCTTGGATTTTCTTCCATACCTTCATAATCCACATAGACAAGCTCTCCAAGGTCATATCCGGTATGCTCATTCACTTTCGTGTTCACATCCCGGTTAAACTCCTGCACATAGGCACTCGTTACTGTCTGCACGGTATCTCCTGATTCAAGTGGTGGCAGGAATAAAGCAAATGGAGAATTGTAAAGGATTGCTATCACCGCTATAACCGGAACCGCAATCATGGCAACTACAAGAACAAGTAATAAAAGCACCAATCCGATAATCGGTGCAGCTGCCTTTACCCAGGTAATCGCTTTTCGCACAATCAGATCCTTTACCAGCTTTGCCACACTATCCGTCTGATTCTCCTGTGCTTTCATCTTATCCAGAAAGAACTTTATCTTCCTGCTCCGGTTTGTCATCTTTTCATCCTTGACCTCTATGGACACACCTGCCGCATATCCGGCTGCCATGCCGATTGCCGTGCCTACTCCCGGTGCAACCGCTGTTCCTGCCGCCGTAGCAGCTGCCTTTGTAGCAGTTTTCGTTGCAACCTTGGCAGTAGTCTTTGCTGTTTCTTTTGCCGTCTCTTTAGCTACAGTCTTGGCTGTATCTTTGGCAGCTTTCTTTGCTGTCTTTTTTGCCAGCTTCTTTCCTGCCTCTACCTTCTTGATACGCTTCTTTGCCTCGGCTGCCGCCTTTTTCCTGAAAAGTGCAGCCCCCTTAGAAGCAGTTCCGGTAACAGGGCGGCTTGCTTCATATGCAAGATATGCTGCCTGCGATACCTCCTGACCGCCTTCCACCTGATCTGTTACTGCCCCGGCTACAAGTGCTCCAGTTCTTCCTGCAATGTGAAGATTCGTGTTCTTGGTCTTGATGGAAGTGTTTGATTCCTTAAGGTTTTGCTTGAATCTTGATAATCCCTTATTCTTCGGCTCCGACTGATGAATGGTACTCTTGCGATAGGACTTCTTTCTATCCGTATCAGTTACCTTTGCACCAGCTGTCTTAGGACCTCTCTCTACTGTATAGATGTTACTCCCCTTAATCTTGGCTCCCTTCGGTTCGTGGGCATGAATCTTGGCTTTCTCCTTGGTGTGAATGACCATCGGTTTGTCATCAACCTTTCTAATTTTCAATTTTCTCACCTCCTACTTTGAAAAATAAAATAAGCCGCTAGGGAGCAAAAATTACTCCTTAACGGCTATGTAAAATCATTCAATATTCAATTATTAAAAGCAACATGAAACTGAAATTTCACGCAGACTATTCCTATACCGTAATGTCTATTCTGACCGATGATTTCTTCTCACCAAAATGCTTTATTTCGATATCCTTCATTTCCTCTATAACATCTTTTTCAATTTGGTGAACATCACTTAATTGTAAATCTCGCTTCGAATCATTTACTATTTTTGCTGCCTCATCTACTGAAACAGTTGTATCTGATGTTAACTGTTCAGACATTTCAGTATCGTTTGAATCCTCTGCAACCTGCCCCTTTTCTATAGATGTCTCTACAATTTCCTCTTCTGTTGGCAAATCCCTATATTCTGTACTTTTTACAAATCTTGTGAATGACTCTACAGCTCTAAAAGTATTTCCCATGATACGTTGAGCTTCCTTAAGCTTTTCACTCTTTGGAATATTTGGATTATTCACGATACTTTTTAGTTCTGCCAAATTTCCATTCATCTCATTTACTTGAAGCCTTTGAGCCTCTTCTTTTGTCTTACATCTCTCCAACCTACGCTCATAAGCTTCTTGTTCCATTCTTGCCGCTTTATATTCCATATAGGCTTTAGGGTCTTTCTGACGAATAGCATCTTCTTCTGAAGCTGTTAATTCTTGACCGCTTGCAATCTTGTTATAAATCTGACTATATGCAGAACTTTCTTTGTCTCGCTCAAGTTGCTCTCGGAAATGCTGAATCATGCTTTCTTCCTGACTTGTTACAGTCATACCCTCTTGCTTCTTTACAACATCCCCGGTAGCCTTCTTTTGCTCCCAATCATTTACTAACTGCATCTGATTCACAGCGTTTCGTATTGTACCTGCAATCATAGCACACCTCCAATTCCCGGTTAATGCTACGATTAAATAGTGATATCAAACTTCATACCCTGTGTTGCCTTTTCTTCTGTTATCTTACTCCAATCCAGTTCAGAAATCTTTTCAAATAATTCTTCTTTTGAATTTGCCTGAATTGTAGTCCGCTTAACAGTTACATCCTTCTTTTCCTGCTTTTTCTCCTCTGCACGTTTTTCCTTTAATTCTTCAAGCCGTTCTTTCTGCTTTTCTGTAATCTTCTCCAAATCAGCAAAAAGTGTCATCTTTCCATCATCATCAAAGGACATAGTTAACTTATTTAATACAGTTCCACTATTGTCTGTCGTTCCCCAAGCACGTTCAAACCCAAACTGTTCATTGATTTTATCTGACATCTCAACTGCAGTTTTTACCGTAGACAATTTTTCCCGTGCATATTTCTCATCGGATGCCATTCTTTCAAGTTCAGCACTTGAAAAAACAACTGTAAATTCCTTATCGCTTTGGTCTACTAATCCTCTGAAATCATCGCCTTTATCAGCAATAATAAAATCGAAATCCGCATTATCCTTACGCAATGTTTCCAGATATTTCTGTGCCTTAGAAGATAACTTATCTTCGCTGGATTTTATTTTCTGTGCATTGGGCTGCACATCTTTTGCTTTCTCTGTGTTATTTTGCTTACTAACAGTATTGCTCTTATAATAATCTGTTACCTGTGTTAAATTAGCTGCTCTAATCATGGTATCATCCTCCTTGAAAATTGATACAGAAATCCGTTTCTATATCTGTAATATCGGCACTTTATATCCAAAAGTTAATAGTGCGTAAAATTCAAATTGAACAAAATCGCTGCGCGATGGCCTGCCAAGGCTGTGACGCAGTTTTTCTTTTCCTAAATAAAAAGCAGTGGAAACCAAGTCCTAATAGTAGTATTGTTAAGTCACCACAACCAACAATCAAACAGGATCGACATTACCACTGCCTATGAAAAGATTAACACCTAACCGTTCTTTTAGCAAGCGGTTTTATTATTCCAATGCACCTCCATGTAAGCAGTGATACCCGAAATTACTGACTTTACATGGAGGAATTATTATGTACGAAAAATATTTACTACAGCTTGAGGAAGCTGGAAAAATCCGTAACCTTAAAGAGCGTTCCATTAACTGCTACAAAAACTATGTTTCTTATTTCCTTAATTACATGGAAAAGCACCCGGAAGAGCTTACCTGTCAGGATGTCAGGGACTTTCTTCTTGCCAAGAAGGACAATGGTCTGAAAGCGACCACCCTCAACCTTTATAATTCAGCCATCCGTTTTTTCTATCGGAATGTACTTCACGTTCTGTGGGATGATATCACTGTTCCACGCATGATAATAGAGCACAAACTCCCAACCGTACTTTCTACTGATGAAATTGACCGGCTTCTTGATGCTACGGATGACCTGAAATATAAAGCCATGTTCGCCACAATGTATTCTTCCGGAATGCGTGTCTCGGAAGTGATTCATCTTCATTATGATGATATTTCCCGCACAAACATGCAGATTCATGTCCGGGATACCAAGAACCGGATGGACCGTTATACCATTCTGTCTGAAAGAAACCTTGCACTTCTTACGGAATACTGGTTCCGGAAAGGCAGACCAAAGGGCATTCTGTTTCCGAATCAGTTTACAGGGCAGTATCTTACCGTAAGTACACTGGAACAGGTTATCCGACGTTCTGCATCGGCTGCCGGGTTATCCGGTGTTACTCCTCACTGCCTCCGTCACAGTTTTGCCACCCACCTTATGGAGCAGGGAGTGGAACAGCGGAATATTCAGGCATTGCTTGGACACCGCGATCCGAAATCCACAGAAGTTTATCTTCATGTCAGCAACAAATCCATTATGGGCATCCGCAGTCCTTTTGACAGAAAGGATGGTACAGCCAATGGATAAGCCCACAGTACAGGATATTTTTCATCGTTTTTATCCGGCATACCTTGATCAATATTCACCTTCCCCTGTACAGGCAAAGGTTGCACATAACATCATGAACTGCAAGACCGGTGCCTATGGTGCAAATGTATGTGTATGTGAGGATTGTGGCTTCGTACAGATTCATTACAATTCCTGCCGTAACCGTTGCTGCCCAATGTGTCAGGCTGTTCCGAAAGAAATGTGGATGGATGCACGCAGAGAGGATGTCCTTGATGCTCCTTATTTCCATCTGGTTTTTACGGTTCCTGATATTTTAAACCCTGTCATTTACAGCAACCAGAGACTTCTTTATGATGCCTTATACCATGCAGCTTCTTCCACAATCAGCGAACTGACTGCCGACCCAAAACATCTCGGCGCAAAGGTGGGATACATCTGCATTTTACATACATGGGGTTCTGAAATGAACTTTCATCCCCACATTCATACCATCCTGCTGGGGGGAGGACTGGCTTCCAACAACCAGTGGAAGGACAATGGTGAAAATTTCTTTCTTCCCATCCGGGTCATCTCCAAAATGTTCCGCGGAAAATATCTGGAGGAACTAAAGAGGCTGTGGGAAGAGGATAAGCTGGTATTTCAGGGTACTGCAGAAAAATTCCGCAACCATTATACGTTCAAGGAGCTTTTAGATTCCTGTTATGGTATGGACTGGATTCCTCATTGTAAAAAGACATTCAATGGTGCTCAAACAGTAATTAAATACCTTGGTAAGTATACTCATCGCATTGCCGTCAGCAATCACCGCATCGTCCGTATGGATGATGATACCGTTACATTCTTGGTAAAGGATTACCGTAATGAGGGACAGTGGAAGGAACTGACTATTTCGGGTGTAGAGTTTGTCCGGCGGTTTCTCATGCATGTACCACCACGGCATTTTGTCCGCATCAGGCACTACGGACTGCTATGTTCCCGTACTAAAAGCCAGAAGCTCACCCTTTGCAGAAATTTACTTGGATGTAAGAAGTATCTTTCAAAGCTTCGTGACATGGAAATGCCTGAAATATTGGAACATCTTTATGGCATCAAAGTTTGTGTGTGTAAGGCATGTGGTGGGCATCTCGGAAAGCCACAGATGAGAATGCCACTGCGCTGCTAAAGAGCAACATCTAATACTTTCAAAAGCCTCAGTTTCTGAGGTTTTATCGTCATGCCCATTTGCCTGTTTTTTATAAAATGTTGTAGCTTTCATACCGAGAATCATATATAATCATGGACAGGAACAAAGAATTGAAAGTCCATAGGTTGCGGCTACCCGGACGCTCACTTTGTTCAATTAGGTCAAATCGAAAATGGTGTAAACGAAGGGGCAGTTCTCTGCAATGTCAAAACTGCTTTTTCGTTTACCCCATCATCGATTGTAACCTAAAGAATTTTCTTTTCCCTAATAATTACAAATATTCCTTGGAAATTGCTTCCACACCATACATTTCCATAAATGCATCCAGGTCCGCTGCATCCCCAATCAACATATTCTCGTCAAAGTGTACGATAAGCATATCTTAAAATCCAGCCACATGTTCTCCGGTACAAATGATACATTTTAGAACTGCTTCCTTATTTATTTTTCATATCGAATCTTATATGCTTTCTTCTTAAAAATAGGGAATATCTAATTTATTATCATCAAGGTCGGACATTCATCCGACCTCTTGATTATACTATAGATTCTATAAAAATTCATCTGTTATCACTGCAGCATTGCTTCTTTTTTCTTCTGTTCCGCAATCTTCTCATGAATGTTGGTATTATACAGCCTGTACAAATCCGTATCCTTGCTGATCTGATTATCAAAGGGAATTACTACCGAACCACACTTAATAAGTCCCATTCCAGAGGCGGTATTAGTTACGAACCGAAGCTGTGCCTCTGATACCCCGATAACCTCCGCCATCTTTGAACTGTCTGTATTTGCCTGCTTCAAGAGTGCCACAAACTCAGAGTTCTTTGATTCATTCATTGCTGTGCTCCTTTCACTTTGACTTCATAACAAATGACGTATTTTCTCCATAACGCAAAAAAGAGGACATCTTCTAAATTTCTTTAGAAAATGTCCTCTTAGCAGTTCATATTCGATTGAATCTTATTCTTTTCAGATTGTGTACTCTTTCATACTGATGTAAATGACTATGCCAAAATACGTCTTTTAATGCGTCCTTTGACGTACTCAAATGCCTCAAACCCGCATAAACACTAGGTTTATTTATCCAAGCTCTTCATTGTCGGGAACAGTAATACGTCCCTAATTGCCTGGCTATCTGTCAAAAGCATTACAAGACGATCGATTCCGTATCCGATTCCACCTGTTGGCGGCATACCGATTTCAAGTGCATTGAGGAAGTCCTCATCTGTGTGCTCTGCCTCGTCATCGCCTGCTGCTGCGTTGGCATCCTGTGCTGCGAAACGCTCACGCTGGTCGATTGGGTCGTTGAGCTCTGAGTATGCGTTACACATCTCCCATGTATTACAGAACAGCTCAAAACGCTCTACCTTTGTAGGATCGCTTGGTTTCTTCTTTGTGAGAGGTGATATCTCAATTGGGTGATCCATGATGAATGTTGGCTGGATAAGCTCTTTCTCACAGTACTCCTCGAAGAAAAGGTTTACGATGTCACCCTTCTTGTGACGCTCCTCATACTCGATATGATGCTCGTCTGCAAGCTTCTTTGCGGCTGCATCATCAGGTACCTGGTCGAAGTCTACGCCTGCGTATTTCTTGATTGCGTCTATCATTGTCATTCTTGCGAATGGCTTTCCAAGGTCGATTTCCACGCCGTTGTATGAGATTTTTGTCGAACCGCATACCTTCTCAGCGAGGTAACGGAACATTGACTCTGTCAGCTCCATCATGCCCTCGTAGTCTGTGTATGCCTGATAAAGTTCCATAAGTGTGAACTCAGGGTTGTGACGTGTATCTACGCCCTCGTTACGGAAAACTCGTCCGATCTCGTATACTCGCTCAAGTCCTCCGACGATGAGTCTCTTTAAGTAAAGCTCAAGGGAAATACGAAGCTTTACATCCTCGTTCAATGCGTTGTAGTGTGTCTCGAATGGTCTTGCTGCGGCACCACCTGCGTTTGAAACAAGCATAGGTGTCTCAACCTCCATGAAATCACGGCCTGCAAGGAAGTTACGGATTTCCTTGAGTATCTGTGAGCGCTTGATAAATACCTCTTTGCTCTCCTGATTCATGATAAGGTCTACATATCTCTGACGATATCTGGTGTCTGTGTCTGTCAGTCCATGGAACTTCTCCGGGAGTATCTGGAGTGATTTTGAAAGGAGTGTTATCTCCTCTGCATGGATTGAGATTTCGCCTGTCTTTGTT
The DNA here is from genome assembly GCF_000020605.1 of Agathobacter rectalis ATCC 33656. NCBI lineage: Bacteria > Bacillati > Bacillota > Clostridia > Lachnospirales > Lachnospiraceae > Agathobacter > Agathobacter rectalis. Next base: position 67,399 of record NC_012781.1, on the reverse strand, counting down.
CTGAAAGCGAAGCCCTTTACACCGTAGATATCACCGATGTCTGATTTCTTGAAGTCTGCGTATGAGTCTTCTCCGACATTGTCCCTTGCCACATATACCTGGATATTGCCCTTTAAGTCCTGAATATTGCAGAAAGAAGCCTTACCCATGACACGCTTGAACATCATACGTCCGGCAATGCTTACCTCGATTGGCTTTGCATCCATGATTTCTCTTCTCTCGTTGTAATCATTGTTGATTACCTCTCGCTTTGCAGCGTCATCCAAGCCCTCAACATCCGGAGCCTTTCTGTCACCGAGAATCTCAGCCTCATGCGCATTGTAAAGCTCCTTTACATCGCTGCTGTGATGAGTGACATTGTACTTTGTAATCTGGAAGGGATCCTTTCCTGCTTCCTGTAAATTCTGTAATTTTTCACGGCGGACCTTAAGGAGCTGGTTTACGTCCTGCTGCTGTCCACCCTTGTTATTATTCTGATTTGCCATTTTTTACCTCTTTTAGTTCTCTTCTGCTCTCTGGATCTCGAGTACCTTGTATGTGAGCTCTCCTACCTGAGTCTCAACAGTTACAGTATCTCCGACTTTCTTTCCAAGAAGAGCTTTACCTACAGGTGACTCGTTTGAAATCTTGCCCTTTAAGCTGTTTGCCTCTGTTGAACCAACAATTTTGTACTCAAGCTCCTCATCAAACTCACAATCTAAGATGCGGATCTTACATCCGATAGAAATCTTGTCAAGGTCAACCTCCTCCTCAACAACAACCTCTGCATTCTTAAGGATTTTCTCGATTTCCTCAATACGAGCCTCGATATCGCGCTGCTCATCCTTAGCTGCATCATACTCAGCATTCTCAGATAAATCACCCTGCTCACGAGCCTCCTTGATCTTCTGGGAAACCTCTTTACGCTTAACAACCTTTAACTGCTCAAGCTCATCCTCGAGCTTCTTAAGACCTGCATATGTCAGAATATTTTTCTTGTTATCCATGATTCTTACCCTTCTATCTTCCTTTTCTTTTATTTTATTATGTTGATTTGCTAAAATGAAACTTCCCACTTCAAAGACTTAATTTACCGGAAAGTATACAGTATATTCCGAAGAAAAATATGAACTGCCACGGGTTTCCATAACCCTCGGCAACGGAAACCCCGCAGCAAAGAAAAACCCTCTATCCGCGATTCGTTCCCGTGGCTAACTTCATATTTTTCTGAGGAATAAACTGTATGCTACGCCGGTAACCACGATACCCTAAATGTGGGAAGTTTGTTTTATTAAATCGTAAAGCCTATTTTAACGCGTGTATTATAATTGAAAATCCCCACGCTGTCAAGGATTTGGCCGATTTCAATTTCGAATCTTCTACTTATACAAAAGCTCCTCAAGCTGTTCTAAGCTCTCCACCGTATTCACCGCCGCGCGCAGCCTTGATGAATGCGGATATCCTGCCGTATACCACGCTGTGTGCTTTCTCATCTCGTGTATTCCCGTGTACTCGCCCTTGAACTCTATCATCATGCGTGCATGGCGCAGTATCATCCGGCGTACTTCCTCAAAGGATGGCTTTTCCTGATGCTCGCCGGTCTCAAAGTAATGCAGTATCTGTGAGAAAATCCATGGATTGCCCTGCGCTCCCCTGGCTATCATAAAGCCGTCGCAGCCTGTCTGCTCCTGCATTTTTATGACATCTTCTGCGCTAAGCAGGTCTCCGTTTCCTATGACCGGTATTGAGACAGCCTCTTTTACCTGCCTTATGATGTCCCAGTCGGCTTTACCGGAGTAGTACTGCTCTCTGGTCCTGCCATGCACTGCGACTGCGCTTGCGCCGCTTTCTTCAGCCACATGTGCCAGCTCTACTGCGTTGACATGCTCATCATCGAAGCCCTTTCGTATTTTTACGGTGACCGGCTTATCTATCGCTTTTACTATGCTCTCTATAATCTGACCTGCAAGAAGCGGATTTTTCATGAGTGCTGAGCCCTCACCGTTGTTTACGATTTTGGGCACCGGACAACCCATGTTGATATCCAGTATGTCAAACGGTCTTTCCTCTATCTGCTTTGCTATCTGAGCCATTATCTGCGGGTCTGAGCCAAACATCTGGAGTGAAACAGGCTTTTCTCTTTCATCTATTGAAAGAAGCGACTCTGTATTTTTGTTTTTGTACAAAATTGCCTTGGCGCTGACCATTTCCATACATAAAAGCCCGGCTCCCTGCTCCTTGCACAATAAGCGAAATGGCAGGTCTGTCACGCCTGCCATAGGTCCCAGTATCAGGTTGTTTGGGAGTGTCACACTTCCTATCTGAAGCTTTCGTATCTGATGAATATCCATACTATTACTTCACTCCCTTGCGGTTCTGCTTGCGATACACGAGGTTTATGCCCTTTAATGTCAGATCCGGATCGTATACATCCACGTTTTCTGTCTCATTGGATATTATTCTGCCGAGTCCGCCGGTCACTACAACCTTTGCATCGTACATGCCTGTTTCTTCCTTTACCTTGTTGATGATGTACTCTGTCTGTCCTATCTGTCCATACACAAGTCCCGCCTGCATGCTGGTGATGGTGTCCTTTCCGAGGATATTATCAGGCTTTTTAATCTCTATCTCAGGAAGCTTTGCCGCATCCTCCCAGAGTGCCTTGGCTGAGATACGTATGCCCGGTGCTGTGATTCCTCCCATGAAGGTACCGTTTTCATCGACCATATCGTAGGTGGTTGCTGTGCCAAAATCTATGACCAAAACAGGTCCTCCATATAATTCATATGCAGCTACGGCGTCTACTATACGGTCTGCGCCAATTTGCTGCGGATTTGGTGTGGCGATACGGATGCCTGTTTTGATGCCCGCCTCCACGATTATCGGCCTGATATTGAAGTATTTTATTAGGCCATTCTGCAGTGAATGCATGATATTCGGTACAACGGAGCAGATGATTGCATCATGTATGTCGTCCATGCCTACCTGATTTCTTTCAAGCAGAGTGCTCAGAAGCATGCCATATTCATCTGATGTACGTGGCATTTTAGTTGTAATTCTAAAGCTTGCTTTTATCCTGTCACCATCAAACACGCCGCATGTTATGTTTGTATTTCCTACGTCCAGTGCTAAAATCATCTGTTATTCCTCCTCGAGTCCTTCTCCCAAAAATACTATGCGATAATACGTCTCTATCGACTCGAGCAGCTCTCTTCGCTCGTTGCGGTACTGCTTTATCTTTAGCACGCTTCCTATCTCATCATAGAAAAAGTCATTTTCCTTGCAGGATGTTCTGAAATCGAGGTTTCCGTCCTCATCAAACACCAGCTCCAGTATGCCTCCCACATCCTCTGTATACAGGACGCACATGATTTTGAGCTCGTCCCTTATAGTCTGTGGAAGTCCGTTAAAATTCTCGTTCAGATAATATTTTTTCTGATATGCGTTTGACACGCAAAGTACTACCTCTTTAGACATATCCGTATATTCCTCTCACTGATACTTCTCCGCTTGAAACCAGCTTGCGCGACTCCCATGTGTCCACGATCAGCTCGCCCTTAGGCGTGATGCCCATCGCTTTTCCGTCAAACGGCTCCTTCGGATCCAGTACCCTTACTGATTTGTTCCTGTTGACCAACAGCTCATCATACTCCCTGACGAGGGCTGAAAGATCCTGCGTCTTTAAAAATGTGTCATAATACTGCTCAAAGTATGACATGGTCTCTGCGATTATCTGCGCACGGTGAAATCTTTTGCCACCTGCTTCTATCATGAGTGAGCTCGCCATCTGACTGATTTCCTCCGGAAAGCTCTCATTGTGCACGTTGATACCGATACCTACAACAATATGGTTGATGTAGTCAAACTGCGCATTCATCTCTGTGAGTATGCCGCACACCTTTTTGCCGTTTACCACAATGTCGTTTGGCCACTTTATCAGGGCTTCCTCGCCTGTAACGCTTGTTATTGCCTTTGCGACAGCAAGAGCTGCCACAAGCGTGAGCATGGATGCATTGTTTGGATTGATATCAGGCTTTATCATAAGTGTCATGAAAATACCTGTGCCGGACGGCGATACCCAGCTGCGGCCGCGGCGCCCCTTGCCTGACTCCTGCTTGTCCGCTACGACTAAGGTGCCGCTCGGATAGCCTTTTTCGGCAAGCTCCTGAGCCTTGATGTTGGTGGAGTCTATTGTATCAAAATACAGCACTTCCTTTGCCACCCAGTCTGTGTGCATGAGGCTTTTTATCTCCGCCTCTGTCATCAGATCCGGCGCTGCCATGAGCCTGTAGCCCTTATTCTGTTGTGCCTCTATCTCATATCCGGCTTCCTTTAGCTGGTTTATGGCCTTCCACACGGCTGTGCGCGATACTCTGAACCGGTTGCATAGCTCCTGCCCTGAAATATAGCCGTCAGCGCTGCGTAGAAGTCTAAGTATTTCTTCCTTCATACTTTATTCCTTAGCTTTCCGTCAATCTTTTGTTGCGGTCATTGCTTGCCGTACTAGTCCGCAAGTGTTGCACGCATGATAGCCTTGATTGAGTGCATACGGTTCTCTGCCTCATCAAATACCACTGAACGCTCTGACTCAAATACCTCGTCTGTCACCTCAAGCTCACTCAGTCCAAACTTCTCATAGACCTGCTTGCCGATTGTGGTCTTTAAATCATGGAATGCAGGCAGACAGTGCATAAAGATTGCGCTATCCTTTGCATTTTCAAATGCTTTTGCATTTACCTGATATGGCTTTAAGTCGTTAATTCGCTCTGCCCATACCTCTTCCGGCTCGCCCATTGATACCCACACATCTGTGTAGATGACATCTGCATCCTTTGTGCCCTCTGCCACATCCTCTGTGAGTGTGATTGATGCGCCGGTTGTTTCTGCAACGTCCTTACAGTATTTTACAAGCTCATCATTTGGGAAATATTTCTTGTTTGTGCATGCCACGAAGTCCATGCCAAGCTTTGCACATGTGACCATGAGTGAATTGCCCATGTTGTATCTTGCATCTCCCATGTATACAAATTTCACGCCCCCCAGTCTGCCGAGGTGCTCACGGATTGTAAGCATATCTGCTATCATCTGTGTCGGGTGGAACTCATTTGTCAGGCCGTTCCATACCGGTACGCCTGCGTATTTAGCCAGCTCCTCCACGATTTCCTGTCCGTATCCACGGTACTCGATTCCGTCAAACATTCTGCCGAGCACGCGCGCTGTATCGGCGATGCTCTCCTTTTTACCTATCTGTGAACCGCTCGGGTCAAGGTATGTGACATGCATTCCAAGGTCATGTGCCGCTACCTCAAAAGAGCAGCGAGTTCTGGTACTGGTCTTTTCAAAAATCAGCGCTATATTCTTGCCTGTGAGTTCATCATGTCTGATGCCTTTTTTCTTCTTTTCCTTCAGCTCCTGTGAGAGGTCAATCAGATAAGTAATCTCTTCCGGAGTGTAATCCATAAGTTTTAAAAAGTTTCGTCCCTTTAACTGCATTGCTCTTGCCTCCTGGGTTTTATTTGCATCGTTTATAGATGCAGGTTGCTATAATTTATATCTGTAGGTTGCTATAATGATGTCATTTTACTCTATTTTGTGGTATGTTGCAAGAGGTTTGAAGCATTGACGCTCTGACTGTAAAACCACGCCGTACAAATAATTAAAGAGGCTGCAAACCAACAAGCTTTGTTGATTTGCAGCCTCTTTGTTATTTCTTTGTATTGGCTGTATATTATCTGAACTTCATATTTCCGATTGATATTCCTGAGCCATGGTCATTGAAGGATGTACATCCTCCTGTGTTGTCCACTCCGGACATTGCCTCCTGTGCTGCACTGTAGCATGAAGAAGAAATGCGTCCGCTAAGCTTTCTTGCGAGCTTTCCTGATGATGCCGGTCCAAACTGGCCTTTCTGGTAAATAACACCTGAGATGCTGTTTGGATATGAGCCGCTCTTTACTCTGTTGATGACTGCCGCTCCTACTGCAAGCTGACATTCATAGCTCTCTCCGCCTGCCTCACACTCGATGATTGCTGCAAGCAGTGTCAGGTCATCTGCTCCTGCACTTACCGCCTCGCCCTGTGTGGTCTCTGTTTTCTTTGATTCCTTTGCTGCTTTTGCAGCTTCTTTTGCTGCCTTTTCTTCTGCGGCCTTTCTCTCAGCCTCTTTCTGTGCAGCTATCTGAGCCTGTTCCTCTTCAATTGTGATACCCACTCTTGTGTTGAGGGAACGTGTCGCATAATCTGCTGCGATATATCCTGTCTGTGAATCACAGACTACTGCGATCCAGCCATCCTGTGCCTGTGCTGCGCGGTCCACCTGATAGGTCTTGCCCTGGTCAGCTACCTCTAAGGCCTTGCTGTTTGTATCTGCTGCCTCTCTCACACGAAGTCCGTCTGTATTTACTGTAGCAATTTCTCCGCATCTGTCGTAAGCATAGCTTAGTGCGTCAGTTCCGGTCACACAGTAAGAAACATTAACGTATCCGTCTACATTTCCTGACTTGATGTGAGCCCATGTGCCATCGTTTTCTACGATGTCTGCCACACTTCCTTTATATAGTTTTCCAACAATATCTGACTGTTCATCGGCCTGTGCTCTTACGTTGAGTGATTCTTCAACTTTTGGCATAAGCTTTGTCTGCCATTCCTGCTGCTCCTGTGTGAGCTGTGGCTGTGCCTCCTGCTGTGCATCCTGTGCTGCTGCCACCATCTCAACATTTTCTTTTTCTACTGTAACAGCATTCTCTGCTGTGAGACCCTTCTCATAATCAAAAAGAGTCGCTGCCACGCCAGCATAACTATTATAACCAGTATGCTCTAAACCAGTGTTTGCTAGCACCTTATCCTCTGCTTTGACCTCAGAGCGTCCGCTGTTAGTAACCGCGGTAACCGTCAGCATGGCGCACAGTCCACAGACCGTAATGCTATCGATTACTTTTTTGTTTAGCTTCATATAATCCTCCATATGGTGTAGTATATGTTGTTTTTGTTACGTTTATTACACCTATGTTGCATTTGTTACAACTTTGTTACAGTCGGTATAATATCACAGTAATAGCATTTTGTCAAATTTCATGGAAAAATCTCCTGAAGCACCGATGAAATCACCCCATTCTGATGTGCCTTATGCTCTATCTCCAGCTTGTCGCTTTCGCTTCTCGACAGCTCGTCTATGTAGTCGCTCACCTGTTTTTCTATTTTATAAATCTCGTTGCTCAAAAGTCTTATCCTGTGTGAGAGTGCGAACAAGGTCACAATGACTGTCAGCATGAAAAGTGCAAGCATTATCGCAAGTATGCCTCCTGCCACGATGTCCATATTGTCCATTGATAATTCCATATTAATGTGTCCTCCCTACTATTCTTTTTCCGATACATCATTCAAAATTTAACTTAACCTATAACGCAGGATGATGTACTATTGATTATTATAACCAATTCACTTGAACTTAACAGTTCCTATCGGTCGCAAGTTTCGACATTTATTTGGCATTGCAGAGCAAACTTTCACCGGTAACTTGGTATTGACTTTTATTGTGTTGAGTATAATATAAATATGAGACAAACAGGAATGCAAGAAAGGATACATATATATGAAGAAAATAGTTATGACAGGCGGCGGTACTGCAGGTCATGTCACTCCAAATATAGCTCTTATGCCGGCACTTAAGGAGGCCGGATACGATATCGAATACATTGGTTCAGTAAACGGAATGGAGAAGGGACTGATCGAAGCCCAGAAGATTCCTTACCACGGCATTTCATCAGGAAAGCTGCGCCGATACTTTGACTGGAAGAACTTTACAGACCCGTTCCGCGTGTTAAAGGGCTACGGTCAGGCTGTAAGCCTCATGAAAAAAATCAAGCCTGATGTAGTATTTTCTAAGGGTGGCTTCGTTTCCGTACCTGTCGTGCTTGCCGCAAAGCACTGCCATGTGCCTGCCATCATCCACGAGTCGGATATCACCCCGGGGCTTGCCAACAAAATCGCCATAAAGGGTGCCAAAAAGGTCTGCTGCAATTTCCCTGAGACCATGAAATATCTGCCTGCAGACAAGGCTGTGCTCACCGGATCACCTATCAGACGCGAGCTTTTTAGCGGCGTTGCCGAAAATGCCATAAAGCTTTGTAATTTTCCTGACCACAATAAGCCTGTCATCCTCATCATCGGAGGAAGCCTCGGCTCTAAAAAGGTTAATGAAGCTGTCCGTGAGATTCTTCCTGAACTACTAAAGGATTTCTATGTGATTCACCTCTGCGGAAAGGGCAATCTGGACAACAAGCTTGCCGGAATCACAGGCTATGCACAGTTTGAGTACGCCAATGCTGAACTCACCGACATGTTTGCTCTGGCTGACATGGCTATTTCAAGAGCCGGAGCCAACTCCATCTGCGAGCTGCTTGCTCTGCACAAGCCAAACATCCTGATTCCTCTTTCTGCTGCTGCCAGCCGCGGAGACCAGGTATTAAATGCAAAATCCTTCAAAAAACAGGGCTTTTCATATGTCATCGAGGAGGAGGAGCTCACAAAGGATTCTCTGCTTAGCGCAGTAAAAGAGGTATACGGCAACAGGGATAAATATAAGGATGCCATGGCAAAAAGCGGTCAGATGGATTCCATCGCTACTATAATCGATTTGATTAACTCTCAGGTGAAGAAGTCGTCATAGGGTCAATTTTTAGTGTCATTGCATATTATAAAATATTATAAAAAAGAAAAGCCCGGATATGAACTACATTTGCATATCCGGGCTTTTTGTTTTTTAATAATGTGTAACTATTAGCAGCTATTACATGCTCATCTCGTCGCAGATTTTCTTCATCTCGTCATCAGTGAACTCCTTATGGTTCCACTCTATGACATTCTTATTGTCATCTGACTCATATCTTGGAATCAGGTGCATATGGAAATGGAATACTGTCTGGCCTGCCACCTCGCCATTGTTCTGTACCAGGTTGTAGCCTTCACAGCCAAGCACATCTTTCTCGTGTGTCATAATCTTCTTTGCAAGCTTTGCTGCCTTGGCAAGTGTCTCATCCTCAATCTCAAAAATATTTGCATAATGCTGCTTTGGAAGGATAAGTGCATGTCCCTTTGTAGCAGGACTTGCATCGAGTATTACTTTGAAATCATCATCCTCGTAGATTGAATTGGTCGGGATATCCCCATTTGCCAGTTTACAGAAAATACAGTTGTCATCTTTCATCTTTGTCACCTCATATATATAATTATTTTGTAACTGTTAAGAATCAAAAAGCCCATTAAAACGGAAATATCTGATCAAGCATGCGCAGTGTCTTGAAATTGCCTTTTGCTGTCATTTCTCCGGTCATAAATGCTCTCTGGAAGGTCATGTGACCATCTATTATAGACTCCATGATACTCTTCGAAAATTTGGCGTATACATCCACTATATCCTCTTCGCCATAGTGTATATCCAGCTTATCCTCATCCACCTTTATATATAATGGATTTTTAATGCCCTCTATATTAAATGAATAGCAGGCTTTGAATTCACGAAGTGGAATAAAATGTGCTTCAAGCTCCTTTATATATGGCATGTCATCTGTAGACGCCTGCTGCCCGAGCATGTCCTTGAACATGGTTGCAAGCTCCTCGATATCCTCCTTCTGCTGCTTTACATATGTATCATCAGACACATACTTCGACAGCTGCTCGCTCTCCTGTGGGGTGAGATTGAGCTGCTGTGTCCTGAGTACACTTTGCTTCACTGCCTGATTGCTTGTAGGCAGGCTCTTAATCTTCTGGGATATCGTGCGATACAGATTCTCCGCGCGTTTTTCTATTATGAGATTATACTCCTTATTGAGCTGAAATGTAGTAATATCCTCTACATATCCGCATAACCCTGAGCACGGCAGACCGCCAAGTATCTCCCATGCATTGCATAGTGTGGTTTCTGCCTCGCGCTCTCCATATGTGGTAGACATAACAATAGGCTGCATATATGTATTGCTTATCTTTTCCTTATCGCCGTAGAGCCAGCATGCATCAAGGAACTGCTGCATGTATCCACCTATACCAAGCCACTCAACCGTCGTTGCGAGAATGATTCCATCTACATCCTTAAAGGTCTGTGGCAATGTAGCTATTTCATTTTTGTGCTCATAGATATTGTATCTCTCCACCTTTACGCGGAGCTCCTTTAGCACATTTTCTATCCTGCTTATCACATACAGTGTCGGGTCGTCCAGTAAACCTCTTCCACCATAATAAATATTTATCTTCATGTAGCTTCTCCTACCATTAATTTTTAGTTGATATTATATTTATTATATCTCTTTTTGCGATATAAAACAATTGAAATAACAAATCCGCCTACGAGCCCGCCTCCATGAGCCCAATTGTCCACTCCCTGCGTTGAAACTCCGTAGTATATCATCAGTATAACCATAAATACAGCCTGCTTCCTGCTGACGCCCTCATAAAAGCCTCTGTTTGCTATAACTATCCACACAAGTGCTCCTACCAGACCAAATATCGCCCCGGAAGCACCTGCCGATACCGCATAATCATTATTATAAAGCATAACGATGTATGACAATACACTTCCACACATGCCTGACACAAGAAATGTGATCAGAAGCTTCACATGCCCCATGGCTTTCTCGACTATCTGACCGACAGCACCTAAAACCACCATATTGTTAAGTATATGCATCAATCCAAAATGCATAAACATCGAAGTGAACAGCCTCCAGTACTGGCCATCCTTTATATACTCAGGGTACATGGCTCCGTGGGCAGCCATATACTGTGCATCAAGTGTGCTGCCTGATATACTCATCAGCACAAAAACTATTATATTTACCACTATTATGCCAATTGTCATATATGGTTTATCATAAAATCTTTTTATATTCTGCAAATCTGTGGGGTCTCCTTAATTTTCCTGTTAAATACTTTTTTCTTATTATAAATTTTAAGGAGCTTATTTGCAACAATTATACAAACCGGTACTTAACATCGGCAAATCTGATGATATCATTTGACTTGAGCTGCTTCTTCTGCTTGTACGCAAGCACCTCATTATTCACAAAGGTTCCATTTGTGGAGTTTAAATCCTCCAGATAAAATTCCTGGTTTTCCCTATTTATAACTGCATGAAAATGACTTATTGTATCCTTGCCTATTACTGCATCGGCCTCATCGCCCTGACCAATACGCGTACAATCTTTGTCTATTATTATATTACTGCGGTTTTCCATGCCCTCATACAAAAGCATGCCCTGTGGGTGCTCCCTGTAATCGCTCAGACATACTGTGGGGTGTATCTGACGCGGTACAGGCTCCGGTGCAGCCTCTGAGCTTGGGTGTATAAGCATGGTGTCATCTAACTTTTCACGATTTTCTTTTCGTTTCTCTTTTTTAAACCATTTTCTGTTTATGTCCGGTTTTTTAGGCTTTTCTATCACTGACGCCTGCTTCTTTCGCTCCGGCAGCCTGATATCCAGCTGCTCCAGCAGATACACCCGAAGCTTATCGTACAGTGTAGGCTTTATCTGCTCCTTAGGCTCCTCTACTCTGACCTGTGGCTGTGAAATTGGCGCAATCACCTCCTCCACCGGCTTTTCTGCCACCTTTTTCTGTCGCTCCTCGATTATGGCATTTCGAATATCAGCAATACTGTAATTGCCATTTATGGTTTTCTCATATATGCCATATGCTATATGTATCGCTTCAGCATCACTGTGGTCAAGTTTCGTTAGCATATACTCCATTAAATGCGAGAATGTATTGCAAATGGTTTTCATCTGTGCCGGGTATGCTGTAAAATATATTTCCTCATCCTGATTTACCCCTTTTATGTGTATTAGCTGAGGATCAAGCACCAGAGATTCTGTGCTAACAAGATGATTCTCCAAAAGCTCCATCTTGTTACAGATACTCACCACAAGCTTTTCAAGAAACTCAAGCTTTATGTCATTGTACTGGCAGCGCATTTCCAAAGACTGGACTCCGGATATATCATACCAGTACTGCCCTTCATTATTCACATAACACTTCTCCATAGGCAGAAAGCCCGGAATATTGTTTTTCAGCAATATCTTTTCATCTAACGGCCTCACCTCGTCACAACGCAGCTTCATAAAGCTGCCTGTCATCTTTCTTTCATATACTATTTCATTAGAATTCATTTACTACCTCTTTCAAAACCTGATAATTATAGAAATCATCCACCAGCCACATGTCAGTAGCATACTCATAAGAGCTGTCTGCTTTCATTTCGTTATACAGCACAAGTCCCATCTTCATCGCTATCGCAAGCATAACAATAAATATAGGTATAATAATCGTACCTTCCACTGTATAACTGCCTTTTAGTCCATAAGATAAATCTACATTTAATTTATTTTCCACTCACATAAATACCTCCGTCAATCCATATCCCAGCAGTAGAAATGGTGTAAATGCAATCTGCTTCTTTCTTCCAGCCCTGCCTGATGCAATTAAAATAACAGAGATTATTCCCGCTATTGTCAGTCCCATCACCATAGTGCTGCACACTATGTCAGCAGTCACAAACAATCCCATAAGCGTCACAACAGCTGCATCTCCATAGCCTATCTGCTCTCCTGTAAGAAATGCAGCTGCCATAAGCACTATACCGGGAATCAGGGCAACAGCCACTGATATAATTGACTGCTTCGCATAAAAAGAGCTTGCAATACCTACAATCCCCATTACTACCAATACAACTACCGGTATCTTTTTGGTTGAAAAGTCAATTATACTGATTATTCCAAGTAAAATGATAAGCTGTATCATGTTCCTTCTCCTTTACATTTACTGCACAGATTTTTGCCATTTACCTCCGATTTGTGCACCTTGTGTACTGTCCGCTTAAGCTTACTGCATCCAAGCTTTCCGTGATAGTTCGTGCCATAATCTGTTATAAATACCGTTGAACCTTCTATTTTTTTATCCGCGGCACAGTAACATGCGTGGTATTTCCTACCATCTTTGTTTCTGCTTGCCCCCACATGTGACCATTTGATGCTCTTTATGCTCAGATCCAGGTAGTTGCACTGCTCGGACAGGTGATAAACACTGCCATAGTCAGTGTAAAATACATATGGGTCTGTCTTTTCACCGGGATTTTTGCCTGTCCATTTTCTGCTGTTGCTATAATCCTCTATCCATATTCCATCTACCGTAAAAAAGCTCACCGGAAGCTTAACCTTATACTTTGCTTTAAGCGAGACATCATCACCATCCATACTTGAGCCAAGCAGTGACACTCCATACCTTCCACCGCTCACGTATGTATCAATGTGCTTTGAGTCAGATATTCTACTCCTAAAGAGTACCTCTGCTGTCGCCACTGAGACAACGGACGAATCATTTGCACTGCTGGCTAATGCACTCATCCTGGATGAATAATACAGAGCAGCCTTCACCTGCGACTCCACCTGAACCACCCTGAAGAAAAAAAGTATAAATACAAAAAAGCCTGCTACAAGCGGAAATATTACCGCAGCCTCAAGTGTATATGACGCTTTCAGGCAGGTGCATGAGGGCATCTTTTGAGAACTATCATCGCCTGGGAGTTTGGCCTTTCTATAAAGTTTTTTTATGTGGAACTTTACTTTATTAACAAAAGACACCTTCATACACCTGCCTTTCTTATTTCGTCATCGTCCATAATAGGAATACTTTGCCTTATTTTTAATGGTATACTCGTTATCTGCCCCATCTAAAAGATTCACAAAGCATAAAAATATGCCATGATATTTGTAGCTTACATCTGCATTAAGCTCACAGATTGCATTGTCCATTCTAAAGCTTTCATGCGCACCGGTCATACGCACTGTAGCCTCCTGTACATCCATCGAGCGATACGCTATATTTTTCATGCTCTTTGTAAAAAGCAGCATACCCAGATATGATTTGTAGCCTATTCCTTCATTTGAGCTTTTTGCCTTCACCTGCCCTGTGAGCATGCTTGTCATGCCATACAGACTCGATGTCCATGACGTATCACTTTTTATCAGTGGAATCTTATCCCCATCCAAAAGTGCCCTTAAATCCAGCACACTTTCACAGAATGCCCAGGCCGCCAGAATTCCCTTTTCCACCCCTTCAATTACCTCCGGTGTCAGAGTAATTCCACCGATAATTGCAGCAAGAGCCATCGCCTGTGCCTGCTTTGATGCGCTTCCTGCCAGGTATGCCATATTGGCAGCCGCACGCAGAGCCAGTATTTCTGCTATAACGATCTTCAGATTATCCTTATCACTCGCTCTGCCTCCTATGATGTACTCCACCTCATAGTTAAGGGCATGATTGGGATTTGTATCAGTGTAACAACTCATATATGTCAGAATATACTGCTGCATAAGTACTTTCGCATACCAGTCATCACCACTTTCGGACCAGCCCCCTGTTCCTTTATGCAGACTTCGCCCGGACACTCTGGCTGATGTATCAATACTGTTTCCTGACACCGTGCTCTCATCAACCACCTGCGATAATATGCCTGATGCCTTTACTTTCTGCACCTTGACCAGCGGATTTTCTATTGCATTGCCGCCTTCTGTGCTTTCTGCCTTACTTTCTGACGTCTGCTTTGTTTTCGAAACCGATAAATGTGCACTGTAAGCTCTTGGCGGTGACGACCTCGCTATGCTTTTGCCTCCGCCTTCATGAGCTGCATTATCCTTTAAGGCTTTTAACGCACTATCTATTTTACTGTCATCATACTCACCCGCAGACTTGTTTTCATTCAATGAGCTATACTGACTGTAAAGATTTTTGACTGTTTCATAACCAATATTTTTCTTCATATATGAGACAACCGCATTTGTATACACATCACCACCATCATCCGTCATAAGCACATATTTCATGGATTCGAGCTCATCCATTGACAACCTTAGCATACTGGTGCCGTTTACAATAGTACCCCCGGCAAAAGCTCCTGAATCGCTTATCTTAAAATTGTCAGTCGTAAGCTTCTTCATATACGACTTGACATTTTCGATATCCACATTGCCCATTGCGTCACTTCCGGCGTCATACGCTAACAGATGGTATTCATCCCACAATGGTCTGCAATACTGTGCAAAAACTGACTCTGCTACAGCCTCTGAATTCATGCATGCTATATTGGTAAGTGTCAGATTCCTGCCGGCTTCCAGTACAGTAAACAGAAACTGTGACACCAGCATGAGAAGCATTGTGGCAAATATCGTTATACTGCCTCTCACACTTTACCAGCCTCTCTTGAGATTGTCTGAAAGATATTGTTTACAAGCGTCGTAAGCTGCTTCTTAAAAATCAGCACCAGACCGATTAACACGACAATTATCAGTATCATTTCCACTACTCCTGCGCCATCCTCATCTAATAAAAAATTCTTAAATCCTAACATAATTTTTCCTTTCTATATCTTAAAATCAATGATTGCGGGTGCTATTACTATTGCTATGACTATAGCCATCATAATCATCATCGGCATAAGCATTTTGGTGCCGGCCTCTTCACCCAGCTTTAAGGCTAAAAGCCTCCTCTCATCAAATGCATCCTCCGATTCCTTCTCGAGCATTTCACATACACCCTTACTTCCTTTGTGAATACTCTGTAAAATAATGCGTACAAGCTTCTGATAGCATGGCAGCTTTACTCTTTCCGCAAAACCTGCGTATGCTTTTCTGCCTGTCACGCCATCTGAGATTTCTCTCTCCGTCACAAGCATTTCCTCGTAAGCGGGCATAATATTCTTATCATTATTTTTCCGCTCATCAAGATAACGGGCGGTAATCCTATTCCATGCCTGCTCCACAGTCATTCCTGAACCCATCAAAACAGCCATTTTGCTGACTATCTCCGGATATTCGAGCTGCAGTTGTATATTTCTCTCCTTCTGCGCCGTCTTCTTTTTTTCCTTTTTCTCAAGCACCAGAAGAACTATAACAACAACTTCAAGCATGGCTATTTTAGCTGCAGTATTGCTTTTTTCCTGCGACCAGCTGAGCTTTACTCCATCTACCTCATCCGGCAGTGTAAGCTTTTTAGTCCCAGTCTTTGACATTTCACTGTCAATATGTCTGTTGATATCCTTTATGAGGCGCTCACCCGCTTCCAGTTCATCCGGAAATACCACAAATGAGAAATCATACAGCTGTCTGTGTTCGCCACAGGAAAGCTCAACACTTGCGCTAATCAGCTTTCCCTGTTCATCATCAGCCTCCTCAAATGCATCCTGGTTCACATCTCCATTAATATCAACCACATCATAGTCACTCAGTGTCCACTCTGCCTCCACAGCTCCCGATGCATATGCATCCTTCATAATCACATGCCCTCTGACCTGTTCCACACTCTGATTCTCTTCACAAAAGCTGTCGTCTATCTCTTTTTTTGCCTGTGTAAACAGCTCATTCGCCTGTTTATCCGAAGGCTGCTCCTCCATAACCTTCAGCTGATAGCTGTAATCCTCATCGAGTCCATCCGCATTTAGCACCAGATCATATACTGCATCTCCGTCACCTGTATCATTGCGTATAAGTGTATTATCAGTTATAGCATTTGACGACATGTCCATGATAAAAGCAAAAACTAAAACTATAACAAATAATGCTGCTATTCTAAGCCTCTTTCCTCCCGTCATATGCCTATTCCTACCTGTAAAAATTTCTTTGCCAGTTTAATTGCCCCTGCATAGGCTAAAAGACAGGTACTCATAAAGATTACCCCGATCAGGTTTCCATATAGTGCAGACATATAATCTCTTGAAGACAGCTTTAAAAATGCCAAAAGAAATATCGGAATATAGTTCATAGTCTTTTGCTCAAGTCTTTTGGCAGAAACCGCAACCTCTATCTGTCGGTTGGTATCATACTTTGTCCACATCCTGTAAGTGGTAGACTCTATGATATCCACAAATCTGCCGCCGCTTCTCTTTGCAAATGAGAAAATATCAGAAAAATTGACTATATCCTCCAGACCGCTTCTATGAGCAAATTCTGACAGCACCGCCTCAAATGTCTGATTCATCTTTATCTGCCTGTTCATCTCCCGTATCTCAGACAGCATAAGCGAATCATTCCCATACATGAGCTCCATCTCTTTTTCAGCCTCCTGCCATGCATTCTCCACAGAGTATCCGGCCAGCATATTCGAGCTCAATACCTTAAGTACATTCATAAACTCTTCATTTAGTTTTTCCTTTTGTCTTCTGACACCCTCCTGCCTGCACAGCTTTGCACAATACGCAAACACCGCCGGAAAAGCAATAACAACAATAGGACTGTCATAAAACAAATATGCGATAATCACTGTGGCAGCCATACTTTTTATGAAAACAATCCCCCAATCCTTTGTGGACATGGAATATCTGCTGTAATCCATATAATCAAACCCTTCATAACTGTTCAGTAACATATATTCCTATACTGACAGCTACAGCCTTTCTTACTTTAAATGCCACATAACAGCCTATACACTAAGCCCTGCTGCCATAAGCTTGTCGGTGTGACAAAGTGTCCCTGCTTTCTTTAAAAAGCCCTGTATCCTCCCACTGTCCAAAACAGCGGTTTCCTCAAAACGATACAGCGTATGCAGCACAATTTCACCATCCATAAATCCATCCACCTCTGATATCTCAAGGACTCTCCTGCTTTTATCCCTCAGCCTGCCAAGCTGGACAATAATATCTATTCCGGATGCTATCTGCTGCCGTATCGCATTGAGTGGGAAATCCTGACCTTGAAGCACCATAGTCTCAATTCTTGAAATGATATCATGTGGTGAATTGGCATGGCCGGTGGACAACGAGCCGTCATGTCCTGTATTCATAGCCTGAAGCATATCAAGCGCCTCTGCACCTCTGCACTCGCCCACTATTATCCTGTCCGGTCTCATACGAAGAGCCGTCCTGATAAGATCTCTTATTGTAATTGGAGTAACCCCATCGGTATTTGCATTTCTTGTCTCAAGCCTTACTATATTTTTAGCTCCCAGAAGCTGCAGCTCCGCTGAGTCTTCAATTGTAATAATTCTCTCATCATCAGGAATATATTGTGACAGAGCATTCAGGAAGGTCGTTTTTCCGGAGCCTGTACCACCGGAAATAAATATATTGTATTTGGCCTGCGTCAGTATCTGTAGAAGCCTTGCCACCTCCGGCGAGAGAGCTTCTATCTCAACAAGCCTCTCCATGCTCATAGGATGCTCCGGAAACTTTCTGATTGATACGGCCGAGCCGCCTATAGATATGGGGTTTAGCACTATATTTACCCTGGAGCCGTCACTAAGCCTGGTATCAACTATCGGTGATGCCTGATTTACAACCCTGTTATGGCGTCCCACAATCTGCTGTATCACATCCTCCAGCTTCTCTTCCGATGAAAAATGACCCTTGAACCTTTGGATTCTTCCGGCTTTTTCATAGAATATATCATTGGGACCGTTTACCATAATTTCAGTCACATCCCTGTCATCCACCAGCTCCTGCAGCACATCAAGCTTACGCAGAGAGTTGAATATGGTGCGCTCAAGCTCCGCTCTATCCTTTATAGTCATTGGTCTGTCGCGTGCCTCTCTTGAAACCACGCTTCCGATTAAATCACATATTTCCTCATCACTCAGCTCTCTGGACAAATCCATTTCAGAAAGTATAATATCTCTTATTCTCTGTCCAAAATCATCCAGCACACGAAATACCCCGAGTCATGTTTCTTATGACATCTCCAAACTCATTCCACTTCCACAGCTCCACAAGCTTATCACATGTAGATACCGGTGTCGTGATGACCGGAGGCTCAATCAGCTTAATCCTCTCAACTACATTGCTTAGACCTCTTTCCATCAGCTCCTCAGTAAACTCGTACTCTCTCCACTGGCTGATTCCGCCTTTTTTCTGTACCAGATAGATATCACTGCATCTGTCAAGAATATCAAAAAAGCCCTTAAATCTTGTTCCCATATTGAGAACTATGCAGTCATAGTGCATTTCCTTGCCAAGCATCTGAAGCAGATTGTTGCATATTACCGTATTTATTTCACACAGACACTCTGTATTTTCAATCGGATATACATAATCCAGCTTATGCTTTCTTCCGATACAGCTGTTTATCCTGTTGGTCGAGTATCGTCCGGATTCGGCCATCACCAATAGCTCGTCCAGATTATGCTCCACACTCTGCTCAAGCATCCGTGATAATCCGCTATTCTCCTGAAAATCCATAAGCAGTACCTTTTCATTCTCACTCAAAATAGAGGACAAAGTCATCGCAAAAGGCATCTGATACTGATTATCAGCAAGTGAATACACGCTTATAAGCCTCGTCTGACCTATCAAAGAGCCCTCACTCTTAAGGTCTCTCACCTCACCGCCCACATGCTTTAAAATCTCTTCCACTATACGGTTTACTTCCTGATATTTTTCCACAAAGTATATACCCTCCTCACTCTCAATAGGTGTTTCCTCAACAATCTGTATCAGTGGGATATACTTGTTATTCCACTGGTCAAGCTCACTTGAAAGCATGATATCTATCTCGCCCTCTAAGTGTTCCAGCTGCTCTTTCATGGTATACATATGTATCTCCAGCTGAACCTTATAATGATTCATGAAATAGCATGTCAGTCTGTCGCCATATTCTGAATCCTCAATATAAATTCCTAGTCTGATTTTTTTCATCTATGGTACTTTAACCCTCCTTCCATCACCTCATGCCGTAAACCCATATATCTGCCATGGCTGTTCCCAAAAGCACGTATACCGCGAAACTAACAGCTTTCCCCTGTCCGCGGTACCGCATAAATCTGCCACACAGTATACCGTTTAAGTATAAAAATCCATCCCTCATACGCACAAAGAGCTCCTTTTTAAGCACCATACTTATGAGACCATATCCCGCTGCCGCCACAAAAGCGGCTGCCATGCACAAGGCGGTAAATCTTAAATTTGTAAATGCACATACTACTGAAAATAACTTGATATCCCCGGCTCCTAAAATGCCTGAAAGATATAAGAAATATAAAATGACAACCGGAAAAACTATATCTGGAAGAAACCAGATGATGCTCGCTACCTTGCCCCCCACTAAGCGAAATAGAAACGCACAACCAAGTCCCGTCAGAATCAGCCGGTTACTGATTCTATAATTTTTGAAATCCCCAATTGCTGCTACTGTAAGCAGTATATACAGCATGAGGTGTGATATTAATTTCACAATCACTGTATTTTCATCACCTCTCCTTTCGTGAGACGAATTATAACAACGCACTCCCGATTTTGTCTATAGCTTTTTTTAAAATAAATACTTTTTGTTAGTTATCCACAAAATGCAGCTAAACCCAACACATTAATCCAC
Source organism: Agathobacter rectalis ATCC 33656 (assembly GCF_000020605.1). Classification (NCBI taxonomy): domain Bacteria; kingdom Bacillati; phylum Bacillota; class Clostridia; order Lachnospirales; family Lachnospiraceae; genus Agathobacter; species Agathobacter rectalis. Next base: position 47,078 of record NC_012781.1, on the reverse strand, counting down.
AGTCAAAACCTTGATTTTACTGGTTTTTCACATGTCAAAAGCACTTTTTACAAAATCTGTGAATAGAAGAAACTCTTTTGCTTATACTTGTATTAAGACTTATTTTGTTGGAGGAATTCATGAAATTATTTAAAGAAACGCCTGTAAATGACGGTTACAAGACCTTACAGGATGACATCAAGAAAACAACAGATGAACTTCAAATTGTATACACTAACCTGGAAAATGTGGTTGAGCCCGATTTAATTGACTATTATATCTATCAGGCCAAGGCTGTTTCCATGCGGTATAAATTTCTTTTAAACTGTGCCAAGCGGCTTAATGAGGTTTAATGAGGCTTAATGAACTAAAAAAGAGGCCTCCTACGCAAGGAAGCCCCTGTTATCATCGTTTATAAAGCTCTCTGTGAGCCTGCCCTTCCCATAGGTCATGCCCGCATAAACCTTCTGCGCATTGTCCATAAGCGGTGCCGATTTGTCACCGGCAGCTACGGTTTCAAAGCTGCTTCTTAGCTTTTTCATAATGCCGTCGGTCTCATCCACCACCGACACATCAAGTGAGTAAAGCACTGTGGAAAAAAGCCTCTTGCAGTATGAGTACAGTGGATAAAGCTGTCCTGCGAGAGGATACTTAAAGTCAAGTGCCCCCATCAGCTCATCAAGTGCCGCCTGTACATCCGACACTCCCTTTCTCAAGGCTTCCCTGTCCTCTGACACGAGGGCATTTTTTACATCATCTGAAAAACCAAAATATATATCATACATAACAAGCACGAGTCCGCCATTGTTGCACGCACAAAGTCTTCTGGTGAGCTCCTGCTTCAATTCATTTTTCATTGCTTATTACCTCGACAATAGTGAAAGTACCTGCTGTGGCAGGTCATTTGCCTGAGACAGCACTGAGATTCCGGCCTGATCGAGAATATTCTGTGCTGCGTATTCCGTCATCTCGGTTGCCATGTCGGTATCCATGATATTGGAATATGCACCGGTCATGTTCTCAGAAGTCTCAGAAAGACTGCTCTCAGCCGATTCAAGACGGTTTTGGAAGGCTCCTATCCTTGACCGCACACCTGAGACATACTCTATCGCCTCATCAAGTGTGGACATTGCCTTGTCTGCACCACCCTTTACAGTCACATCTACCGTATCCAGATAAAGTGTCTGCGATGATACCTCCGGTATCCTGATTTTCATCTCCTGTCCCTCGTTTGCACCAATCTGCACAGCCATATTTCCGATATCTGAAATATCTATCTGCAGATTGCTGCTTCCCGCTGTCATATCCATATCACTGCTCAGTAGAAAATCCATTGAAAATCCACTGTTTCCAACCACATATACACGGTTACCGTCGGCTCTTATTGTCTTGTCCGACAGATTTTCTCCGCCTGTAACCACGGCATCCTTACCATTACTTTTGAGCTGCATATTTCCACTTCCATCGTCAGCATTCTCATAACCTGCACCTGCCAGAGCCTTAAGCGATGAAGAAAGAGATATATTTACTGTGCTGTCGCTGCCATACTCATTTGATAAAAAGCTGATGCTATCACCATTCACCTGCATAGTAGTACCGGCTGTGGTCGCTGCCTTCTGCAACGCCTGGATATACTCATCCTGAGTCATATCTGCCTTCACCGCCACACTCACACCGTTTATGGAAATCGTTCCCTCTGCGTCAGGCTTTGTGGCAGACGCAAGACTTCCTGTTGCCTGTGTTGCGAGCGAATTTACTGTGAGCTCATATTTATCTGACGCCACATTGTCTGAGAAATTGATTCTGGTAATATAGCTGTTCACCTGAGTCATATTGCCATTTGCATCCTTCTGCCTTACATAGACGCGTGTATCACTCGAACCATCGAGCAGTGACTTTGTATTGTACTCCGTATCGCCCGATATACGGTCCACCTCCTTGGTGAGCTCATCTATCTCTGACTGCAAAGCCTTTTTATCATTCTCAGAATATGTATCTGAAGCGCCCTGTACCGCAAGCTCCCTGATTCTCTGGAGCATGCTGCTTACCTCACCAAGTGCTCCGTCTGCTATTTTCATGACATTCTGCGCATCTGATGAATTTGATTTTGCCTGGTCAAGCGCTTCTATCTGCGCCTTCATCTTGTTGGAGATAGCCATTCCTGCCGGATTGTCCTCTGCTGAATTTATCTTGTAGCCGCTTGAAAGCCTTTTCATAGACTTTGATAATCTGTTTTCTGTACCGAGGAGCTGCTTATTTGCCCGGACAGCACTCATATTCCTGTTTATTTTCATGTGTTTTCCTTTCCTGATAATTTCTCAGGCATCCTTGCTGTAGTATTAACATTCCGTTGTCTAATAAGTATATCGAACTACTCAAAAAAAATCTTTATAGTATAATTTGCAATTAAATGCAAATCGTATTATAATAGGCACATTAAAAGACTAATAGGAGGAAACAATAATGGCTAGAGTTACTAAGGACACTATGATTGGTGATCTTCTTCAGATTGACCAGAACGTGGCACCATTACTTTTAAATATCGGCATGCACTGTCTCGGATGCCCATCATCACAGATGGAGACAATCGAAGAGGCTGCTATGGTTCACGGACTTGACCCGGATGATCTTGTCGTTGAAATCAACACATTCATCGATCACGACCTCGGTTAATTTACGAAAAGACGGCTTGCTTATGCAGGCCGTCTTTTATTTGCAATCAATATTCTGTTAAAGTGCTGCCAGCGTCTGGATGGCAGCTTCTTCAATAATCACATTACCATGCTCCTTGAAAAATGCTTCATTGGCAGGCACATAGTTCTTCTGATATGCGTACTCTGAAATGATGTTGCACACCTTGTTGAATTCCTTCGGAGTATGCTCACTCTTGTGGGCCACAAGATAGTACTTATTGCTTGAAGCGTCGCGGTATAAGTCATTTCTGCCGCTGTAAAAGCCGTCAAGCACATGCGAAATCCTGCGCACATCATCAAATTTATCAAAAACAAACAGCTTGACTACGTCAGCCTCAGCCTGTTCTTCTGTAATATCATCAGTGCCCTGCTCACTGTCAGCTGTCTTCTCATTTTCCTTCTTGATACGCTCAAACAGCTCCAAAATATCAGCAGCTCCCTTTATCACCGGAGGCTGTCCTGCATTTCCTAAGTCCGTAAAGTCGTCATCTGCCTCTGAAAACTTTGAAAATCTGGTGTCAAGCTCATCCGGATATTCAACCTTTGTGATGATAAGCACTATAGACTCTGATGGCAGTGGAATTGCCTCCACCATGAGTGGAATATCATTTGTTTCAAAGCCAAACTCGTAATTGGCCTGCTCTACCATATCTTTAAAAAGGCTTTTCGCCTTCGCTGATCCATATGCCAGTTCGCTTATTTTTATATGTCTGTCCTCAAGATCCTCTCTGGTAAGAGTACAGCGGATCTGATTATCATTTACCTTCTCAATTTTCATATTTTTCACATCCTTTTCCGAAAATATCCGTGTAAATCGTAAAACTATTATAATAAACACCGGTCATATTGTAAAGCGCGAGGTCTATTAAAAAAAAATAAAAAAAGTGTTGCAATAATTTTACAGGTATGTTATAAGTTATCCATGAGATGTGCGCTCGACCCAAAAGGAGCGTATGAAAAATACAAATCATTCTTTGTTTGACAAATATGAGATGATTAAAGATCTCGGAACCGGCAGCTCCGGTAGCGTTACGCTTGTCAGACACATATCTATGGATCAGGAGAGAGCTCTAAAGAAAGTTCCTAAATCTTCTGCTTTCGCCGAATCCGCATTATCAGAAGCAAGACTACTCAAGTCTCTTGAGCATCCGTCTATACCACGTATATTTGACTTCGAAGAGGACAATGCTTTTTACTATATCGTCGAGGAATATATCGACGGCGAGACATTAGATTCATTTTTGCTTCATCAGCAGTTAATTTCCCCAGGTTTATTTTTTAATATTTGTGAACAATTATGCAATGTTTTTATCTATCTGCATACACAGATATCTACTCCCATTATTTACAGGGACCTTAAACCGGAGCATATTATAGTATGCCACAATAAGCTTAAGCTTATCGATTATGGCGTATCGGCATATGTTATCCAGGATGGAAATAACTTCAATCACTATGGGAATATAGAATTCTCTGCCCCCGAATGCTTTACCGAGGATACAATTACACCGGCGGCAGACATTTACAGCTTAGGTCAGCTTCTGCAGTATATACTGACCTTTACCCCAGACAGCTTTTCCCATAAGTTTCAGCATATTATCCAAAAAGCAACAACATCTGATGCATCACTGCGTTACGTGACTGTCGCAGAGCTATATCAGGAAATACAGGAAATTCAAAAATTAACCGGTCAGCCACATCTCATACACAAAATAGCAGTTTTAGGCAGTCACAGAGGCTGCGGCTCCACCCACGTGGCCGTTTCACTCACCTGCGAACTCAATATCCTTGGATATCATGGTATCTACATAGACTCAGCAAAAAGCATACTTTGCCATGGTAATCACGACGGACTGCAGATTTTTAAGCAGAAAAACGGATATTATTATTACAAAAGCTTTCAGGGCATACCCGACTACAGTGACGGTATACAGTTTAATATTCCAAAAGATGCTATACAGATATACGACCTTGGCACTGATGTGTGCAACGAGAAAATATATGACATGGATCTCGTATTATATGTATGTAACGGCGGCTTTTGGCATCTGAATGATATCTACAGGAATCATTCTATTCTCAAAAAAATGACAGCTTCCCTGAGTGTTATATGTAATATGTGCAGCAGACAGGATGCCTCCGCGATTGCGGCACTACTTAATTGCAGTGTTTATCACTTTCCTTATGACAGCGATATGTTTAAGAGCTCAGTTCAAAAGGAAACGCTGATTCAAAAGCTGTTAGAACTAAAGGGAGGAGCATCACTATCAGACACTTTAAAAGGATATTTAAGAAAGTCCATTCTGCACCACAGTTAGTTGGGGTCTGTGGCAGCGTTCACAATGTAGGCACAACACATATAAGCCTTGCTCTTTGTAATTATATGAGCAATAAATGCATGTATAGAACCGCCTATGTTGAGCTGAATGGTACACACGAAATTCTTTCACTGTCAAAGACAGCAGACGAAAAGGTTTTTACTTATAAGAATGTAGATTTCTTTCCTCACGCAGTCATGTCCACACTAACTGAGATTTTAAACATGAGATACGAGCGTGTGATTATTGATTTCGGCATACTTAATCCAAACACCTTAAAGGAATTTATGAGGTGTGACGTAAGAATCGCTGTGTGTACAATAAGTAAATGGAACCGGGGCTCTTTGAACAGAATTATCGAGCTATTCAATTCAAACAAAATAACTGATTCAGAAAGCGTAAAAATATTGTTTAATCTCGTGGAAAAGAAAAAGACAATTAACCATAAACATTTTAAGTATCCGGTGGTAGGCTTTCCTTACTTAGAGGACCCGTTCCTCATCAATACCAGCCTGTTTGGCACTCTGGATAAGATATCAGAAAGGAATTAATATCACGATGCAAAATGACATCTTTAACCAGCTGTTTATCAATTTTATGTCCGAAGCCTTCGGAGGGCTTATACTTTTAATGCCACAGAGCGCTTCATGACATAGGGCCATTTGTTACTTATCAGTTTTTACTCATAATCATTATATATAGACGGAGGTATTTTTATAGAAGAATAAACTATATTGATATATTGGAATTTTTACAGATATTTTATCAAATTAAACGAAACTAAAAATCAGCAATTAAATTGGGTGTGGAAAGCTCCGGAAATATCAATTTCTATAAAAAATCATTCATTAACGATTAATATCATTTTTATTACTCTGAAGAAATCGATGTCAGCATATTTTTGGTCCTTTACCCCGTTTAAATGCAAAAAGACAACCAAAAGACATATTTTAAAAAGAAAAGCTATGTGCGCGGGGGAAGCTTTTGCTCCTTCCGCGCCAAAATGCATAAACAAATTTCTTAATTTATTACAAATTTATTTCATATTATTTGAATATGCTATTTCACAATGGTATAATTAGCTTAAGCAATTTCGACACCAAATAATAGGAAAGGATTTTTACACATGAAAAAGAAATTATTGCCTGCACTTATAGTAACCGGACTTATTATCCTCGTTGTAATAATAATGGGTATAACTGCTCTTATCAATAAATACACCCCTACGAAAAAGACAGAGGATCTTAAAGAGTATTTCAATATCTCTTCTGATGATGAGGCTGCTCTCATTGTAGATAATGAGCTATCCGATTACAAGGCTAAAATAATAGATAAAAAAATATACGTTGATTACAAATTTGTTCACGACTCATTAAATTCCAGATTTTACTGGGATGCAAATGAGAATGTGCTTCTTTACACAACCGCATCTGATATCATCTCAGCGGCGGCTGACAGCAATAGCTACAGTGTCACCAAGCAGACCAATGACTTTGGCTATCCGATCGTGAAAGCCACCTCTGACTCTGCGCTTATCGCTTTAGACTATGTAAAACAGTACTCCAATATCACCTTTAAGTCATATGATGACCCGGCACGCATCGTCATCACAAGCAAATGGGATGAAATAGACAGTGCCACTGTAAACAAGTCTACCCAGGTCCGCGTGAAGGGCGGCATAAAGAGCCCTATTCTAAAAGAGGTGAAAAAGGATGACAAGATTACTATTCTTGATTCCGGTGACAAATGGGATAAGGTTGCCACTGAGGATGGTGTTATTGGATATATAAAGAGCAAGGCTCTGTCCGAGAGCAAAAAAACCAAGCTTACGAATCCTGACTATGAGGAAGAGACCTTTACGCATATCAAGAAGGATAAGGATATCTGTCTTGCCTGGAATCAGGTAACAAGCCAGTCAGCAAACAGTAAAGTGCCCCAGGTAATTTCATCAACCAAGGGCATAAATGTAATGTCACCAACTTGGTTTTATTTAAATGACAACAACGGTAATCTGGCAGATATAGCAAGCAAGGATTATGTCAGCTACTGCCATTCCCAGGGCATCGAGGTATGGGGACTGTTCAGCAACTTTGAAAATACTGATGTAGATGCAGCATATGTGCTCACACATACATCCACGAGAACTACCCTGATCAATCAGATTATGTCGGCTGCATTTAACTATGAGCTTGATGGTGTAAATATTGACTTTGAAAATATCACAGAAGCAGCATATGGAGACTCTTACATCGAGTTTATCAGAGAGCTCGCCATAAAGTGTCACAATAACGGTATATCACTTTCAGTTGATGTCACAGTACCTGCCAGCTTCAACAAGTTCTTCAATCGCTCTGATATGGCAAACTTTGCCGATTATATTGTGATTATGGGATACGATGAACACTATAAGGGCTCTGATGCCGGCTCAGTTTCTTCCATTCCGTGGGTAACTGAGGGTGTTGAATCCACTCTGAAGGAGGTTCCCGCTGACCAGATTATTCTCGGCATGCCTTTTTATACCAGAATATGGGAGCTCACTCCAAAGGAGGACGATGATGCCGTAACCGATACCGAGGATCAGTCAAAGTACACTGTTGCCTCACAGGTATATAGTATGGACGCAGCTGCAGCACAGCTTGCCACAAACAATGCCACTGCTGCTCTTGATGAAGAATCCGGTCAGAACTACGCTGAGTGGTCTGTATCCAACAAGCTGTACAAGGTATGGCTCGAGGACACTACATCTTTAGAGAAAAGGCTCAAGCTCGTCGACGACAATAAGCTCGCCGGTGCAGCATTCTGGAAGCTTGGCTTTGAAAATTCATCTGTCTGGGATACTGTTATCAAATATCTGAACTGATTGCTTAAGGCTTACTGAAAGAGGCCGTACCTTTACAGCTACAGTCTAACTCAGTACCTTTTATGGGTTATAAATAATATCAGCCAATCATATAATATACAAACACACCCGATGCCTTCTATGAGCATCGGGTTTTTTATAGGTATCTTATATGAAAAAATATATGTACATTATTAAGAAAAACAAATACTGTCTTATTTTAGCTCTCTTTATTCTGTCCTTCTACCTCGGAAGAGGTGTCTGCGCTCTTGCAAAAAACACTGGCAAAAACACTAATTCAACTGTTATTGTAATAGACCCGGGCCATGGTGGAAGTGATCCCGGTAAGATTTCCACCTCCGGCGTCATGGAAAAGGATGTCAACCTGAGTATTGCAATGGCTCTTAAACAGCTGTTTGAAAACAGAGGCTTTACTGTTGTCATGACCAGAACCACCGACTGCGACCTCGCTCCTGATAATTCCAAACATCCAAAGACAGATGATCTGACAAAGAGAACTGCCCTGATGTCTAAAAGCAATGTGGCAGTCAGCATCAGTATCCATCAAAACAGCTTTGAGGACAATTCAAGCTGCGGTCCACAGGTATTCTATTATGAAGCCTCTGATGCAGGAAAAGAGCTCGCATCCTCTGTCCTTGGAGCTCTAAACACTTCTCTTTGTGTCGCAAAGCCACGAAGCATTAAGCCCAATAAAGAATACTTTATACTTAAAAAATCCACATCCCCGACCGTAATCGTAGAATGTGGATTCTTGAGTAATCCTGCTGAGACACTTCTTCTTACTGACAAAAACTATCAGGATGACCTGGCACATGCAATATATATCGGTGTTACAGACTATCTTGCGCAATCACCCTCTGGACATTTACAATAAACTGCTCTGCGATGTGATATAGTCTGGTTGTCTGGACACTTTCACTGCCATCAAGCAGCTTTTTAGTCTCATTATCTGACATCTTAGACTCTTTTGCAGATATATCATGCTCCAGTGCCACATCTATGCGCACACGCTGTTCACCATCACTTATTCCTGCCTCAAACATAGTGATATTATCTTCAAACAGCTTTTTAGTCTGCTCATCGTCTGTGACTATCATAGCAGATACTGAGTTTTCCTTTGCCTCAAAAAATGCAGCTACCCTGCCGCATTTTTTATCCTCAAGGAATATGTCAACCAGTCCCTTTTTATCTTCACCTCTTACTATGCGAAGCTTCATACCTGTGACCCCGTCAGCAGTCTCTATTGGTACAATATAGTTTTCCTGTCTCGACATATTTGAAGCTATCCTTAGCTGACTGCATAATAGCTTCATCTGTCTGAGGTCTATTGAACCGGTGTGCCTATCCTCTATAATCATCGAATCCATAACATGCTCTGCTGTATCAGCCAGCGTTTCCTGCGCCTGCGCAAGCTCCTTTGGATTTTTTACCGACTCAGAAAACCGTCTTAGAGTCTCATCCAAAAGAGCCCTTGCCGTAGCACTGTCTCCACGCTCCCAGAGATTTCTTACTGCCTCTGACGGATTTTTCATTAGCCGTGACGCAGCCATGAGGTTTACCGCGGTTGTTTTTACATCATATTTCTCTAGAAAAGCATATACGTTCTCAGGCACCGAAACTGCCTGATTGAACTGTCTTAGCTGTTCTGTGGCATATTGCTCTGACAGTGCGTTATCCTCGCCTGCCTCATATACAGCCTGCCTTAACTGCTCCGGAGTCATATCAAGCCAGCTGTCATACTGCACAAACTCCATTTTCTCAGGTGAAAGTGTATCAAGCACATCCCTTAGGCAGTTTGTATGATATGCGCTTTCTATCTGTGAGTCAATTTTAATGCCCCTGCTTACACTGTCCACTCCGGCAAAGGTATCGTCCACCTTATAGTCCATGGCACTCTTTCCTCGTACCCGGACCGCTGTAAGCAGATTTTTCATTGTAATATCTGCTCCCTGATTAACAAGTGAGCCTATCACAGCACCATCTGACTGCTCCACCTGTGAAATAAGCCTGTATATGCCTATATATGAGTCTCTTTCCTTCTCTGAGATTTCATTTTTCTTTTCAAGCTTCCAGAGAAACTCGCTGAATTTCTCATCCCTTTCGTCAGGATTTTCTGATTTTATCCGTCTGGCAGTGTCACTTATGTCACTCATGCTCATATCAAGCGGTGATATGCCTCTTTTTATCATCTCAATCGTCACCGCCGGTGTCATATCGCTGAATGCTCTCTGCACCTGCTCATCTACAGACTTTATCTGCTTTATATTGTCCTCTGTGATGTCGGTACTGTTGTACGCAAGTATCCGCACAGCCCTGCGATTGCTTTCAGATGTATCTATCTGAAGCTCTTTAAGTATATCATCCACATTCTGAAATGCTTTTGATATACTGTCTCCCATATCTGCCCGCGGTGATGTCATAAGAGTCTCATATCCTGAGGCTGCTGCTTCTAATGACTGCTTCATTGCTTTGCCTGCTGTATACAGCTCATACACAGTGTCATCAGCGGATTCCAGGGTCAGTACATACGCCGGCTGCTGCTTCATCTGATTGAAAATATCACAGACATTATTGTACATACGTACCCTATCATCAGATGCCTCTACACTGCTATCACCAAACAGCGCTCCGTAGTATTTATTTTCCTGCTGCTTAAGCAGCTCCACTACACGTTCAATAGGCTCTGTGTCTATTGAAACTCCTTTTTTTATGAGTGAAAGGTTGGCTTCTGCTGTCATGGAAAGTCTCGCTTCCTCAAGCTTTCTTTGAGCTGTCACAAGCCTTGCTTCCCGGCTGTCTGTAATCTGATTATCCGCAGCTTTATTCGCTGAGGCTTGCGATGCTGCACTATCCTTGCCCCTTGCAGCTATAAGCTTTGACAGATTCTCTATCGTGACAGGTATGTTATCTGACTCTAATGTGACAATGTCATCTGCGGTCGCCTCACCTAATACATCACAGGCTTTCTTTGCCATGTCAAATATCAGACCATCTTGTGACATAGTGGCATCTGTAGCCTTTTTTCCCATTGCCAGTGCTTCTGTCACTGCCCTTGCATAAAAATCACTGCTCACATTTTCTCCTGCTGCGTTGATGCAGTCTACCTGATTCGCAAGCAGCACATTGTCAGGTGTAACGGCTATATCTTCATCTATCAGCCACCTGCACTGATTCAGATTCTCATCACTACTGTCTATATGAGCTTCCTCTAATATCTGTTTAAGCTGTGGCTTAAGCTCCTCAAACAGCTCATCTGATATCTCCGTCATTTTGGTTTTCTGCCTGTAATCTTGTACCTGACTGCTGCTGTACGTAGCCTTGTATACATTGGAAACCGTCGGATTCATGTTATTTCTGACCAGATATGCCTTTGTCTCATTGGATATATTTGTAAGGCTCTTTGCCCGGTCTATGGCATCTGTACCTGCCTTTATATTGTCATCTGTAGCAGGAATATCATATGCTTTCATCTGATTGACAAGCATGGCCGCTTCAGTCTGGCTTCCCGTGATGTCTGTAAGCTGCTGCCTGCTCAGATCATCTCCATATATGGATATATCTACACCTGCCTTTGCCAGCACTGCTTTTATCTTATCGGTCTCAGTGACAATGACATCGTAGCCGTCATCCTTTGCAGCTTTGTAATCATCACTCGTGGTGGTGCTTGCAGTGACAATCATATCATTTCGCCTGTTTTCTGAGGTCTGATTCATGTCATTTAGCAGATTTTCTGCCATATCTGTGCCATCGTTGTTCCCGGCTTCGTTTTTAGCCTGTGGTCTTGCATATATCGTATCCGACATATCAACAGAGTTTGACGAACCGACAACAGCCGCCTTTTTTGACATATTGTCACTGCTGTCTGTCTTTATGTAGTCTGACACACGCATACCCGCTGTCATGTCATTTATGGTTTTTGTGTCCGTATTTTTCGTATCTGTGCTTTTATTAATCAAATTCTCTATCTGCATATTTCCTGCTCCGTGCCCTGCATATATACCATCTCTGCAGCCTTTATTTATGGATATTCTTACTTCGTACTTTTGTGGTTCTGAATAGTTATCTTTTTATTATATATCGACATATAATACGCAAAAATAAAGACCGCGCCTTAAATTGGCGCGGTCCTTTACCCTGCTGTTTACCGGTATATTAGTATTTAAATACAGCAACTCCGTAAGGCGCAAGTGGATAAGCAAATGAAAATGGTCTGCCGTCACACTCTGATTTGACTGCCTTATAGTCCAGCTTCTTATATGACTGTTTTGCTGCCTTGCCTCTGCCCTTTGCAGCCTTCTTTACAGGCGCTTGTACCGTTTTGCCGGTAAACTTAGGATCCTCACTATCTAAAACGAGCTGATATGTCTTGTGCTTTGGCACTCCGACTCTGTAATCAGGTCTCTCTACCGGTGTGAAATTGATGACAAAGAGCATATTATTCTTGCCATCCTTACTCTTTCTGATAAAGCTGAAGATGCTTCTGTCTGCATCGTTTGCATTTATCCATTCAAAGCCTTCCCAGCTTGAATCCAGCTCATACAGACAGCGGTTTCTCCTATAGAGGTGAAGCAGCTCCTTTACCCAGTTCTGGATCTTTTTATGCTCCGGATTCTCAAGCAGATACCAGTCGAGTTCTCTTTCCTCACTCCACTCCTGCTTCTGTGCAAACTCCTGTCCCATGAAAAGAAGCTTCTTTCCACAGTGTCCCATCATAAATGCATATCCTGCCATGAGGTTCTTGAATTTATCCCCTTCTAAGCCCGGCATTTTGTTGAGCATAGAACACTTCAGATGTACCACCTCATCATGTGACAGTACCAGAATATATTTCTCACTCTCATTATAGCTCATCGCAAATGTCATCTTGTTGTGGTTATTTTTACGGAAATATGGATCCAGCTTCATATAATCAAGGAAGTCATGCATCCATCCCATGTTCCATTTGTAGCTGAAGTTCAGTCCGTCTTCCTCTACCTTGCCTGTTACCTTTGGCCATGCGGTAGACTCTTCGGCTATCATTACAGTTCCGTGATTTCTTCCAAGTATGAGTGTATTGATATGCTTGAAAAACTCTACTGCCTCGAGGTTCTTATTTCCTCCAAACTTGTTTGGCACCCACTGTCCGTCGTTCTTTCCATAGTCAAGATAAAGCATTGACGCAACTGCATCCACACGGAGTCCGTCTACGTGGTAATTTTCTATCCACATAAGTGCACTTCCGATAAGGAAGTTCTTTACTTCATTCTTACCGTAGTCAAATATCTTTGTGCCCCAGTCGGGATGCTCTCCCTTTCTTGGGTCTGCATACTCATATGTGGCTGTTCCATCGAAATTGGCAAGTCCATGCGCATCCTTTGGGAAATGTGCAGGTACCCAGTCGAGGATTACTCCGATATTATTTTTATGGCACTGATCAACAAAGTATGCAAAATCCTCAGGCTCTCCATACCTCGATGTAGGTGCATAGTAGCCTGTCACCTGATATCCCCATGAGCCATCAAACGGATACTCTGAAATACCCATAAGCTCAATATGTGTATATCCCATAGTTTTCACATAGGATATGAGTGATTTTGCAAGCTCCCTGTATGTATAAAAGCCCTCATCATCCCTGCCCGGATGTCTCATCCATGAGCCCGGATGACACTCATATATAGCCATAGGTGAAGAATATACATCAGCATCTGACTTTGCTGCTCTCTTATCCATCCACTCTTTGTCAGTCCATGTGAAGTGCTCGATATCTGTGATGATTGACGCTGTTCCCGGACGAAGCTCTGCGTAGTTTGCGTATGGATCCGCCTTGTACAGCTTATCACCCTGTTCAGTGACTATAATAAACTTATACATCTGACCCTTTTGCGCTCCCGGTACAAAAAGCTCATACACTCCCATGGTTTCCGGCTCTACACGCTTCATCTCATGACTGGTCTCATTCCAGTCGTTAAACTCACCAAACACGTATACTTCCCTCGCATGTGGCGCCCAGACGTCAAAGCACACTCCTTTTTTTCCTTTACGCTCAGCTAAGTGAGCACCCATCTTCTTGTAGATATCATAGTGTGTTGCCTGACCAAACAGGTAACAATCCATTGCTGTAAAATTACACATATATATACCCCCCATAAGTATTTATTTTTCCCTGAAATGATCCTCTTTGAGTACAATTCGGTCATCATCTGTATATCGCCTGGCTGTCAGAATACTTATAGCCTTCTTAAGTCCGCTGTGAGCCTCCCTGTCTATGGCCTCGTCAATTATATCCTTGACCTCTGTCAGAGTGGTAGCCTGGTCTATCCTCTCAATATTGCTGATTCTGTTATGCAATGCCAGAATAGCCATCTCATCTATCTTGTACCCAAGCTCTGCAGAGTACGATTTGGCAAACAATACGAGTTCATCATTTGTAAAAATAGGAACCGATATCTTTTCCGTGAACTTGGATGCAAAGCCCTCATCCATTGAGAGAGCCTTCTTTATACCCTTTGATGTATCCTCAAGTATATAGAGTGTTCCTGTAATATCATGCTCCATCAAAAATGATAGCTGGGCAGCTATGCTGCGGTCGATATCACCGGCTCTTTCTATGATGAGACAGCCTCCTGTTATCTTTCTGACTACCTGCTGCACATCCTTTTTATTGAGTGCGGCAGCATCAATCTTGCCCATCTTTCCTGTAAGCTGTTCACCATCTTTTTGTAATACCTTTATAAAGCTTGTAGCAAGCATTGTCTTTCCGCAACCCTGCTCTCCCTGTATAATGAGGTTGCCTGTGGATGCGTTTTCTTTCCTGTTGAAATGATCAAGCACTGCATTATATGCCTTGCAGATCTGATCCTCCATACCCTTTACCGGTATGAAATATGAAAATATAGCTTTCTGTTCGCTTGTAAGCTCTTTTATATGTTTTGTTTCTTTCAATTTCGAGTCATCTTCTTCGCTGTCTAAATCCTCCGGCAATGAAATATCCGGCATTTTTCTTGTCTTAGCCATATCCAGCTTCTTCTCCAGTCCCGGATTTTTTGCTGTCATCTTGGCTATTTCCTGCTCGATAAATGATGTCACATGATCAAAATCTCTCTTCTCAGAAACGTTTTCTTTCTCCTGTGAAGTCTCATCATCTGATGTATCATCATCGACATTTAACATATCATCTGTTATTTCAGGCATCATGGTAGTCGGCTGCATGAGTATCTCGTCTTTCTCAGACTCCTCTGCCATAATTATATCCTCCGGCTCTCCAACCGGTTCCCTGGCTTCATCTGCAGCCTCTTCAGGTACTTCCCGTGACTCCTGCACTTCTTCTATAGCTTCTTCTATAGCCTCTTCCGGTGCTTCCTGCGGCTCCTGTGCTTCGTCTATAGTATCTTCCGGTGCTTCCTGCGGCTCCTGTACTTCATCCACAGTCTCCTCTGCATAAAGCTCCTGCATATCCGGTTTCTGCTCTTCTTCAGGCTCCTTCACGGCAGCTTTCTGCTCTATAATATCAACCGGGACCTTCAAATACTCCTCCTCAAGAAGTTCCTTCGGAGTGACACCTGCATCCAGCTTTGGAATGACATCATTTAGTCTCTCCATGATGTCTCCTGCCTCCTGAAGTGCTCTTGCCTTAGCTGACTCAAGTTTCTGCTGCTCAGCCTCTTTAAGTGCAATTTCAGCCGCATGTCTGGTCTTTTCCCATTCTTCAAGCACATCCTGTATAGACATCTGTCCTGTAATCTGATGCTCAAGCTGAGTCTTTTCACTCATGACCATAGACATCTGTCCGTCAGCGTCTTCACCCAAAAGCTCCTTGAAATTCAACTTAAGTGAACCATCTATCTCTTCATCTGTAGCGATATGCTCTGTCTCTTCCGGCTGCTGTGCATACTCTTCCTGCTCCTTTTCGAGCTTGAGATAAGGAATATCCTCAACTATCTTTTTGATGGTATCCATCGTATCAGCAACTTCATTCTTGCCCTTGGCCTCCATGATCTGCTGCATACCCTTGGCAATCTCCTGCTGTAAATTTACAGTATTGAACTTCTCCTGATTTACAGTAATCTGCGGAATAGTTACGTCATCATGCACTATCTCTCCGCCCTTTACCATCTCCATGGCACCTATCTCAGTGACCTCAGCCTCATCCTTTATCTTAGCCGGCTTTTCCTTCTCTGCCTTGAATCGTCTGTACTTTTCCTCCTGAGCCTTGGTAAGTGGCTGATAAAGCATCTTAAGCTCCAGCGCACGCTCCACATATGGTCCGTCTCCGAACCACAGAATGAGCTCATCGCAGGCATCTATACACTTATCGGCTTTTCCGGCCTTGTGGTATAGATATGCAAGCTCGTATGCCCACTCCTCAGTGTATTCTTCATCCTTGTACTCTTCAAGAATAGTGATAAGCTCATCAAATGAAGCTCCCTGCCCTTTTTTGATGGCATATCTTAATACATACTTCATATCATCATGAGGCGCTATCTCAACAAACTCATCATAATACTCTGTAGCAGCATCATAATCACCCATCTTGATGGCGACCTCAGCCAGTCTGTATATAATCATCCTGCCGATTGGTGAACGGTCATAGGCCATTAAAAGTATGTCCCTTGCATCCTGGTATCTTTCGGCCTTCTCGTAGATTTCGCCGATTTTAACGAGTGTATTTACATTTTTAATTTTGTTCCAATTTATGCTATCCGCAATCTCTGCTGCGCTCATATAGCCCTCCTCGGCGCTTAGGGCTTTTATCTGATCCAGCTTGAGATTGTATTCGTATTTATCCACTTATTTCACCTACTCGTATTTAAGCTTATTATTTTTGGTATCTACGCCTGTTGTCTTTGTATAATCCCTTGTGTCCTCAGGAAGCTTCTTTTTCCTGAGAGCATAATTAACAACTCTTTTCACAATATAGTATATCACAGCAAAGGTTGGAACACCAAGTAACATTCCAAGAAAACCAAACATTCCTCCGCCGATTAGTATGGCAAACATAACCCAGAAGGTCGAAAGACCGGTAGATGAGCCAAGTATCTTAGGTCCTATTATATTGCCATCCACCTGCTGCAGCACGACAATAAATATCAGAAGATAAAGCGCATGCCACGGACTCTGAATTACTACTATGAGTAACGATGGAATTGCACCGATAAACGGTCCGAATACCGGAATCACATTTGTGACGCCGATAATCACTGCAACGAGCACCGATGATGGAATCCTTAAAATCAGACATCCGAAATATGCAATCACACCTATAATCAGTGAATCTATAATCTTACCGCTTATGAAGCCTCCAAAAATCTCATTTGTCTTTCTGATCGTCTCAATGATGATATTGCCTGTCTTTGGCTTGCAGACAGCATATATTATCTTTTTGCTCTGTCCTGCAAGAGTCTCCTGAATACTCATCACATAGACCATCACGATTATTCCGATAATAAAATTAAATAAGCCTCTGACTATCGAAATCACACCGGTTGTAATCTGTGCAACATACTTCTGTGCCTCAGGAATCAGCTTTTCTGTGGCATAATTCTCAATGTAGTCGGTTGCATTCTGTAAACCTGTGCTCGCGAGCTCAGCAATTTTGCTGTCCCCGAAATTGCCGTTCTTTATCATGTTGATGAATGCCGCAACATCATTTGGCAGTGTCTTCATAAGTCCCGATATACTTGCTATGACAGAAGGCACAATAGCCGCAATGAGGAGCGAAATAATCGCTACAAGAATAATAACCGAGCCTGTGATTGCAAGAGCTCTTGAAACCTTTCGCAGCTTGCTTTCGCTTTTCATCTTTTTTGAAAGAAGCTTTTTAAAGCATCTTTCCAGCCACAGCATGACAGGATTCATCAGGTATGCAAGCACAAGTCCCATTATAATAGGCATTGCTGCCGCAAGCAGCTTGCTCCATATGCCTGCAAAGCCCTCAAATCTGTACAGTGCAAAGAAAAACAGTATACTGACTGCAAACGTGACAAATACCATGACACCTATTCTGATCAGATGCGGCCATTCCTCACGCCCCGGGTGCGAATTCTGCTTCGCACCCTTATCTGCATTTATCTCAATGTTTGATTTTTTACCAGCTTTTCCGGTTTCTTCCATCGGATTAGACTCTCCTTATTTACGGTTATAGTTGATGAGACATCCCTTTAATATTATCTCTCTTTCATCATCTGTGAGCTCACCCATCTTCAGTGTAAATGGCTTTAATTCACCATCCTTGACAACATATGCCTCAAACTCCGTCTTTGCATCCTCGATTTCCTTCTTGATTCCCGGAAGGAAGATATAGTCGAGGTTGTGGAACGGAAGCTCTCCCTCATCGATGATGAATGGAAGCATTCCCCAGTTGATAAGGTTTGAACGGTATCTCTTTGTGGCATACTCGTTTGCGATATTTGCCCAGCCTCCGAGTACCTTCTGGCAGCTGGCAGCCTGCTCTCTTGCTGAGCCGTCACCCGGCTTAACAGCAAAAATTGTGCTTCCGAAGCCCATATTCTCATGGCTTGCCTCAGGGAATTTTTTCTTTACTACTCCCATGATTTCAGCAACCTCAGGAACAGCCTTTCCTGCGCACTCACCACTCTCTATAGCCTTCTGGGCCTTCTGGATTTCCTTTGCTCTGCCTACATACTCAGGATCCTTTCTTGAAAGTGCGAACTCTGCAAGTCCAAGAGGGTTTGAACGATATGAAGATGTCTCTCCTGAAGGAATGAGCTCATCTGTTGTAGTAACAGGATCATGAATCTCTGAAACCACCTTAAGGAGCATATTCTCAGGAAGCGCGCTCATTGCCGGCCAGTCCTTGATGTTTGGTCCGAACTGGATTTCAACTGAAGGATCTGCCACTCCATGGCTGTCAAACACACGGTTCTCATATATAGTCTTGTCAAAGAAATATTTTGGCTTTGTAAAGTTGACATCAATATCCGCTGCTGATGTAAGGAAGCCCTTGTTTGCTGCTGTTGCAGCGATTGAACGTGCATCCATGAGTGCCACTGAGCTGATCTGTCCGTTCTGTACCTTAGAACCCTCTCTGTTAGGGAAGTTTCTTGTTGAATGACGAATAGAGAATGCGTTGTTGGCAGGTGTATCTCCTGCACCAAAGCAAGGTCCGCAGAAAGCAGTCTTTACGATTGCACCTGTCTCAAGAAGCTTTGCTACAGCTCCGTTTTTCACAAGCTCCATGTATATTGGAGTAGATGCCGGGTAAACACTCAGTGTAAACTCGTCTGCTCCGATTGAATGTCCGTTTAATATGTCAGCCGCATCGCAGATATTCTCAAATCCACCGCCTGCACAGCCTGCGATGATTCCCTGGTCTACATACAGTTTTCCGTCTCTTACCTTACTCTTTAAATCAAGCTTCACCTTGCCGTCAAAGCTTACCTCAGCTCTCTTCTCACAGTCATCGAGAATATCCATGAGGTTTGCATTGAGCTCATCGATAGTGTAAGTATTGCTTGGGTGGAATGGCATAGCTATCATTGGGCGGATCTGGCTTAAATCAATCTCAATAAATCTGTCGTAGTAAGCCACCTCACCCGGATTAAGCTCCTTGTGGTCCTCAGCCCTACCGTGAATCTCAAAGAATTCCTTAACCTGGTCATCTGTTCTCCAGATAGAAGAAAGACATGTAGTCTCTGTTGTCATAACATCGACACCTATACGGAAGTCAACGCTCAGATTAGACACACCCGGTCCTACAAACTCCATAACTTTGTTCTTTACAAATCCGTTTCCGAATACCTCTCCGATAATTGCAAGTGCGACATCCTGTGGTCCAACGCCCTTGATTGGCTCTCCTGTCAGGTAAATACCTACTACCTCAGGCATATCAATATCATATGTCTGTTCAAGAAGCTGCTTAACAAGCTCAGGTCCACCCTCGCCGACTGCCATAGTACCAAGTGCACCATAACGTGTATGTGAATCAGAACCAAGTATCATTTTTCCGCCGCCGGCAAGCATCTCTCGTGCAAACTGATGGATAACTGCCTGATGAGGTGGTACATAGATTCCACCGTACTTCTTTGCACATGTGAGACCAAACATGTGGTCATCCTCATTGATTGTTCCACCAACTGCACAAAGGCTGTTGTGACAGTTTGTAAGTACATACGGGATAGGGAATTTCTCAAGTCCTGAAGCTCGTGCTGTCTGGATGATACCTACAAATGTAATATCATGCGATGTAAGCTTATCAAACTTAATCTGAAGCTTGTCCATATTGCCGGATGTATTGTGCTCCTTTAAAATACCGTAAGCAATTGTCTCCTGCTTAGCTGTCTGTTTATCGATGTCCATGCCGGTCTTGCTTTTGACAGCTGCCTGAGCCTCCGGTCCATCAATTATTACTTCCTTACCGTTTAAAAGGTAAGCACCATTTTCATATAATTTCACTTATTCTACCTCCGTATGTGTATTTCAAAATTCTTTTATTTACTATTATATAATATTATAGGTAATTGTGGCAATAAATAAATCACCATCTACCTTAATTTCGAATTTTCCTCCCATCAAATGGGTCAGATTCTTTGCAATCGAAAGTCCAAGTCCACTTCCTTCAGTAGTTCTCGACCTCTCTCCCCTCACAAAACGCTCTGTCAGGTCTACATTTCCGTTGCTTACTATGTCAAGCTCGTTCTTAGACACATTCTTTATTGTAAAAACTGCCTTTGTATCTGCCTTTTCAAGCTCTACATACACTCTGGTATTTTCCAGTGCATACTTTGCGGCATTAGTATACAGATTTTCAATAGAGCGGTAAAGCTGACGCCCATCCGCATAGATAAATATCTGTTCTGATGGAATTTTTGTAACTATTGTGAGATTTCTCGACTCAAAGCGCTCATTGAATTCACCTCCGGTCTGGTATAAAAGCTCAACCAGATCAAGCTTTTGCATATTGAGCTTCACATTTCCCGAGGTAATCTTTGATGTCTCTACCAAATCCTCTGTAAGCTGCTTTAAACGCTGTGACTTTTCCTCCAGCACATGTATATAGTATTTGGCATTTTCATTTTCCAGATTTTCCCTCTTAAGCAGGTCAACATAGTTGACTATTGAAGTCAGAGGTGTCTTTATATCGTGTGATACGTTTGTTATTAAGTCTGCCTTTAGTTTTTCATTTTTAAGGCTCTCATTTACCG
Source organism: Agathobacter rectalis ATCC 33656 (assembly GCF_000020605.1). Taxonomy (NCBI): domain Bacteria; kingdom Bacillati; phylum Bacillota; class Clostridia; order Lachnospirales; family Lachnospiraceae; genus Agathobacter; species Agathobacter rectalis. The sequence continues at coordinate 26,089 of NC_012781.1, read as the reverse complement.
AGCTCATAAGACCCTGGCGTATATGGTTGACAGCCTCCGCCACCTTTTTCTGCTGCCCATGAAACTCATTGACATTAAGTGTAGTGTCAAGCGCTCCTTCCGAGATAGCTTCAAGAGCCTCCTGTATGCGCATTATCTCTTTGGTTTTTTGTGTATGGATATCCTTTTTCTCAATAACTCTTTTCAAAAGCTCATAGCCCTTGTACATCAGGCTGTGTGTGCAAAGTATATTGCCTTTTATCTTCCTTACAATGCTCTGGTATAAAATAATAAAAGCCATATCAAACAAAAAAGTAAATGTGCCGGCCGTCATAATGAGTGATGCATAGTCAAAATGCTGGTTTTTTACGCCTGAAATCACTTTTCCCATAAATACCATGAGCAGTGTAAATATCACTAGCATCACATCAGAGTATACCTTGTCAATCGGTAAATAGTATATTGTGTAATCATCCTCTGATTTTCTGCCTGCCACGTTTGCCATATATGCCAGGCTCACAAAGCTGCCTACCAGGCCCGCCAGCGATATTAGTGTATATATATCAATATTTTCATGCGCATCGTGCCTGAATGCATAGCCTGTGGCAAACACTCCTGTTACCATAAGTATCATGCATAGCTGATGTAAGACTATGACCGCTGCTTTTTTTCCTATCGTATACTGCTTCATTTGTTGTCCTCTATCTTATAGCCTACTCCCCAGACCACCTTCAGATAGCGTGGCTCCTTAGGATTTATCTCTATTTTTTCCCTGATATGTCTGATGTGCACAGCAACTGTATTGTCGGCGCCTATCGCCTCCTCGTTCCATATGCTCTCATATATTTCGTTTATTGAGTAGACCTTTCCCTTATTTTTAAGGAGTAAAAGCAGTATATTGTATTCAATCGGTGTGAGCTTTACCTCCTCACCATCCACAGTCACCTTTTTTAAATCATCATTTACCAAAAGACCTCCGGCTTCATAAACCTTGTCTCCGGCTGCATCATTGCTTGACAGAGTGGTATATCTGCGAAGCTGTGACTTTACCCTTGCCACAAGCTCAAGCGGATTAAAAGGCTTTGTGACATAATCATCAGCTCCCACATTGAGGCCTAAAATCTTGTCAGCATCCTCTGTCTTTGCCGATAGAATGATTATCGGCACCCTGCTTTCCTTTCGTATCTGCAAAGTGGCTCTTATTCCGTCGAGCTTTGGCATCATGACATCTATTATCATGAGGTCTATTTTTTTATTCTTCATAATTTCAACCGCCTGTATGCCGTCGTAAGCCTTCTCCACGTCGTAGCCCTCCTGCATCAGGTAAATCTCAATTGCCTCAACTATTTCCTTGTCGTCATCACAAACTAATATTGTCATATTATCCTCCTTCTATGAATTTTGAACAGAAACCTTCTCCTGCCGTTAGTCAGCTATATTTTATCAGATTATCCACTTTGTTTTTCTTAAAATCTGCTTAATATTACCCACTTTTAAATATAAGCCAAAAAGCAGCCGTTCTGTTTTGAACTGCTGCTTTATATTACATAGGTGTGTTTCATTTCCCTTTATTTCCGGTGATGCTCTGCCACATTCTGTGGATACCGTCTGTGAGCTCCTTCCCTTCCTTTGTGTTGATAACAGGTGGATTGCCGGCTTTTCTGCTTATTGCCTTATAATCCTCATCAACAGACGATTTTGAGCCGGCAGCCTTGGCTTCATCCTTATCATTGCTATGATTTAATCCGGCATCAGGTGTATCGTCTGCAAGCTTCACTTCACCCACTACACCATCTCCCAGGTCCTCGCCCTCAGCAAGTCCCAGTTTTCTGATATAATCCATATTTACCTTGATTTCAGTCTGTCTGTTTGCATAGATGGACTTCTCTTCATTGTCAATAGTACGCTCCTCTACAGGTTTACCTGCATTTTTCTGACGTTCTATCTCCTTATTTCTGTCATCGATAATCTTAAGATACTTCTCCGTATCGGACAAATCCTGAAGCTGTCCCTTGAGCTCATACTGGTTAGTTTTAACTATCTTCTCCTGCTCTGCAATCTTATCCTTCATATTCTTGCACAGCTTTTCAAGTGACTCGTTGGTATCATTGATGATATCACGCACTCTTGAAAGCGCCTCATCCGTATAGATAACCGATGCTGCATACACATCCTCAGCCTTTCTGCTTGCATCCCAGACTATCTGATCCCCCTTCTTTCTGAACTCTCTCTCTGCGTGATTGCGACTCTGTTCAGTAAGCTCATACTCATCCTGTATTGCATATATACACTTATTCAGCTCAGCAAGTAAATCTATCATTTGCTGCTTGTTTATGATCACCCTGCTCGGCTCCGGCTTATACGGCTCCGCCTTTGAGAGCATGATATGAATTTCTCTTAGTACCTTTTCTGTTTTATCGTTCGCATTCATTTTCTATTTCCTCGGATTTAAATTAACATTATAACTATTCAGGGTGGTTCTGAATACTCACCACTTACCCATATTTTATATGAAAATCCGCTTCTCGTAAATAGCCAAATGAATAATAATAGCTACTGATTACAGCCCTTTATAATTAAATCAATCCCGCTGCCGCATTTCTCAGCTCATCTGCCGCATGCTTTATCTCGGCAGCCTGCTCTTCGCTCACATTTCCGGGCTTTGTCCTTGAAATAAGCTTCTTCACATACGAAAGCGATGATTTCACACTTTTTTTCTGTGCGCTGTCCATAGCCTTTCTTTTTTCCTTGTCAGCCATGACATTTTCCACCTGGCGCACAAGCGTATCAGCCTCACTTCTTGCATCAATATAAGCCTTTCTCTGTCCGTCTGTTGCCTCATACTCCTGCGCCTCACGGATAGCCTGCTCAATCTCAGAATCAGACAAATTTGAGCTTGCGGTAATCGTAATCTCCTGATGCTTTCCTGTGCCCAGGTCCTTTGCAGAAACCTGCACAATGCCGTTTGCATCTATATCAAACGTCACCTCTATCTGCGGCACACCTGCCGGAGCCGGCTTGATGCCCTTTAGCCTGAAGTTTCCAATCAGCTTATTGTCCCTTGCAAACTGCCTCTCACCCTGCAGTACCTTTATATCCACAGAGGTCTGGAAGCTTCCTGCAGTTGTAAAAATCTGGCTGTATCTCGTAGGAATAGTCGTATTTCTGTCAATAATTTTGGTTGAGACACCACCAACTGTCTCAATTCCTAGTGAAAGCGGTGTGACATCCATCAGTATAATCTCTGCCGCACTGCTGCCTGCGACAATTGCTCCACCGAGCTTGCCACCCTGTACTGCTGCACCGAGTGCCACGCACTCGTCAGGATTTAGGTTGTGTGAAGGCTCTTTTCCTGTAATTCTTCTGACCTCCTCAACAACAGCCGGCACACGTGTCGAGCCTCCTACCAACAGCACCATTCCAAGCTCTGCTGCGGAAATACCCGCATCTGAAAGTGCCTGATTGACAGGAATAGCAGTTCTCTCCACCAGATCCTTTGTTATCTCATTAAACTCAGCTCTTGTAAGGTTCATCTCCATGTGAACCGGCTGTCCCTTTACAGTGGTGATAAATGGCAGGTTGATAGTGGTTGAGGATGAGGATGAAAGCACCTTTTTTGCCTTCTCAGCCTCCTCCCTGACACGCTGCATAGCCGTATTATCCTTTCTCAGATCCACATTCTGCTGTCTGTAAAACTCTGTGACAAGATAATTCGTGATTCTCTCATCAAAATCATCTCCACCCAGATGATTATCACCGGCTGTGGCAAGCACCTCTATCAGATTGTCCCCTATTTCGATAACAGACACATCGAAGGTTCCTCCTCCGAGGTCGTAGACAAGAATTTTCTGCTGCTGTCCGTGGTCCAGTCCGTATGCGAGTGCCGCAGAGGTTGGCTCATTTATGATTCGAAGCACATTAAGCCCAGCAATCCTTCCTGCATCCTTGGTTGCCTGCCTCTGCGCATCCGAAAAATATGCAGGAACTGTGATTACAGCGTCTGTCACTGCCTCACCAATATAGTCCTCTGCATCCTTTTTCAGCTTTCTGAGAATCATAGAAGAAATCTCAGGAGCTGAATACAGCTTTCCGTCCACCTTTGCCCTGAAATCGCTTCCCATCTGTCTCTTTATTGAGAAAAATGTCCTGTCCACATTGACTGCTGCCTGCCTCTTTGCAGCCTCACCAACCAGTCGCTCTCCATTTTTTGTAAAAGCCACTACAGACGGAGTTGTTCTCTGACCCTCGCTGTTAGTTATGACTACCGGCTGATTATTCTCCAATACTGCCACACAGCTGTTTGTTGTTCCTAAATCTATACCTATAACCTTGCCCATTTTATGCCTCACTGTTTTTTTTATTTAAGTCTCATAAATAATTGATTTTTTTGACTTACTATTTCATCCTAATACTACTTTAAGCTTGGAAAATTCACTCGTCAAGGCATGAGGCTGTTATTTCAGAGAATGTTTATACTTTTAATTTTTATATCACAACATAACAACAAAGGCACCGCCGAAGCAGTGCCTTTGTTGATTAGTTTATAGGTTGGATTAAATGATAATTGAGGATTGCTTATTCACTTACTTTCTTTTTGAGTAATCCGAGTAATCCACATGCAATGAAAGATCCGATTACTAATGCAACAAGATACATTAACGGATTTCCGATTGTAGGAACTACGAAGATTCCTCCGTGAGGTGCCATGAGTGTACATCCAAATGCCATTGAAAGTCCACCTGCCACTGCTGAACCGACTACACATGCCGGAAGGACATGAAGCGGATCAGATGCTGCGAATGGGATTGCACCCTCTGTGATAAATGATAATCCCATGATAAAGTTTGTAGGTCCTGCCTTTCTCTCATCTGCTGTGAACTTGTTCTTGAAGAAGATTGTTGCAAGAGCGATTGCGATTGGTGGAACCATACCGCCAATCATAACTGCTGCCATAATATTGTAGTTTCCGGCAGCGATTGAAGCTGTACCAAATACATAAGCGGCTTTGTTTACAGGGCCACCCATATCTACTGACATCATTCCTCCGAGAAGTACTCCGAGCACTACTGCGCTTGCACCGTTAAGTCCATTAAGACCATTGTTGATAGCTGTATTTAAAGCTCCGATTGGAGGCTCAACTACAAACTGCATTATAACGCCTACCAGGAATATACCAAGCAGCGGATAAAGCAGAACCGGCTTCATACCATCAAGACTCTCCGGAAGTTTAGAAAATACCTTCTTTAAGAGGAGCACAATATATCCTGCAACGAAACCTGCTACAAGTGCTCCAAGGAAGCCTGATGTACCGTTTGCTGCGATTGAACCGCCTACAAAACCAACTGCAAGACCCGGACGGTCAGCAATACTCATAGCGATAAAGCCTGCAAGAATTGGAAGCATAAATCCAAATGCTGTTCCACCGATTCCCTTAAACATTGCTGCGGCCTGTGTAATAGTACCGAAATTTGCTCTCTGGTCAGCCGGCAGTGAATTAAGGTCAACACTGAATCCATCGATAAGGAATGCGATTGCGATAAGAATACCACCACCAACTACGAATGGAAGCATATGTGAAACACCATTCATCAGGTGCTTGTAAATCTGATGTCCAACGCTCTCCTTTCCACCAACTGATGAATGTGAAGCCTCCTTTTTACCTGATGCCTTAAATACAGGAGCATCACCGGCAGCAATTCTCTTTATGAGCTCTTCTGCCTTATTGATTCCGTCAGAAACCTGACACTCAATAACCTTCTTTCCGTCAAAGCGGTCTGTAGGTACATTTGTATCACAGGCAACTATAACACCTGCAGCCTTTGCGATTTCATCATCTGTGAGCACATTTTTGGCTCCGCCTGAGCCTCTTGTCTCAACCTTTACCTGATATCCAAGCTCCTTGGCTTTTTTCTCGATAGCCTCAGCAGCCATATAAGTATGGGCAATTCCTGTAGGACAGGCTGTAACTGCAACGATAAATACATCGTCCTTCTTCACCTCAACAGGCTCTTTAGCCTTTGCCTCTTTGGCAGCCTCTTTCTCATCCTTTGCTTTTTCAGCGCTATCGATGATATTTAAAAACTCATCAACTGAACCGGCATTGATAAGAGAATTTGTAAACTGCTCGTCCATCAGCATAACAGAGAGCTTGCTAAGCACCTGAAGATGCACATTATCCTCTGTGTTTGGTGCAGCTATAAGGAAAATAATCTTTGCAGGTGTACCATCGAGTGATTCAAAGTCAACCCCATCCTTTACAACCATTGCCGCAAGACCTGCTTTAGTAACAGCATCAGACTTGCAATGAGGAATTGCTATACCCATTCCAATTCCTGTTGTGCCTTCCTCCTCTCTTGCAAAAACACCCTTGCGATACTTCTCCACATCGGCTATTTTGCCACTTTTTGCCATCAAATCAATACACTGATTCAATGCTTCGGTTTTTCCGGCAGGCGTACCATTCAAATTGATACTCTCAGCTGCCAATAAATCCCTGATTGTCATACATCATTCCTCCTAATAGAATGTATTAATTTAATTATTTATATCAACCTTTTTGATACCGTTTGTTTAATTGGAAGCACTGTCCCATTTATCAATAAGTGCTTCAACCTCAGGCTTTGTAGCAAGCTCCTCAGAAAATGCACTTGCACTTCCCGTACATACGCCATAAATAAATGCCTGCTTATAATCATTTGATTTGAGGTATCCGTAAACAAATCCGGCTACCATCGAATCTCCTGCTCCTACAGAATTTTTGAGCTTTCCTTTAGGTGCATTTGCCTTAAACTCCTGTCCATCCTCAGTCACAAGCACTGCTCCGTCGCCTGCCATTGAAACAAGCACGTTTCTTGCGCCCTGCTCCTGAAGCTTCTTTGCATACTTTATCACATCGTCCTTGTCTGTAATCTCAACCCCGAATATCTCACCGAGCTCATGATTGTTTGGCTTGATGAGGAACGGCTTATATGGAAGCACGTTTGTGAGCAGATTTCTTGTCGCATCAACCACGATATTTATTCCGCGACCCTCAAGATGCTTCATGATATCCATATACATTGATGAAGGCATCACATCAGGAATACTTCCTGCGAGAACAAGCACATCAGACTCCTTTAAGCAGTCAAGCTTCTCATAGAGTTTTTTAATATTGTCCTCAGTGATTGCAGGACCCTGACCATTAATCTCGGATTCCTCATTTGAGCGAAGCTTCACGTTGATACGTGAAATACCATCCTCCACCTCTATAAAATCAGTATCAACACCTTTTTTTGCTAGAAGTCTTTTAATTTCATTTCCTGTAAAACCCGCTGTAAAACCAAGTGAAGTATTGCTCATTCCAAGATTCTTAAGAACCATGGAAACATTGATGCCTTTACCACCTGCAAAAATCTTCTCTCCAGTCGTTCTATTGACTACTCCTGTCTTAAAATCTGTTACATCAACAATATAATCTAATGATGGATTAAAAGTAACTGTGTAAATCATGTTAGACCTCCTTAATATTTTTGTATTTCTTATAGTTGTCATTACTTAGTGCATTTGTAATAATTACAGCATCTTCAAAATCAGCAAACTTGATGCTTGATACCTGTGAAAACTTACTGTCATCCGCAAGAATGTATTTCTCCTTGCTATTCTCCATGGATTTCTTTTTAACCATGGCCTCCTTTATCTCCGGAGTCGTAAATCCATTCTTCACAGTAATTCCGTTGGTTCCCCAGAAGCCCTTCGTAAAATTATATTTATCGAGCGTCACAACGGCCTCATCTCCGACAATAGCCTCGGTAGTAGACTTGAACTCGCCACCCAGAATATATACTGTATATCCCCTATCGGAAATTCTCTTGGCATTAGTCAGAGAGTTTGTAACAAAAACCACATTCTTTGCAGTAATATAATCAATCATGACTGCTGTTGTAGTACCGGCATCTATATAAACAAAATCATTATCCACAATAAGTGATGCCGCATATCTGGCAATCTGTTCCTTTTCGTTGCGATTCTGCTTAAGCCTGTTGATAACCTTCTCATCCTGAGTATGGATATTCGTATTATTTACAATCGCACCACCATGTACCTTGGTGAGATAACCCTTCTTGTCCATTGCAACCAGATCACGTCTGATTGTTGACTCGGATGTATCAAGCTCATCCATAAGCTGCTGAACAGTCACACTTCCCATCGAATCTAATATATCGAGTATTTTTTTGCATCTATCTTCTGCCAGCATCTAATCACCCCAGTTTATCAAATTATTCAAAGACTTATTTTATAAGCCATTTATTCAATGCTTATTTTCAAATTACTGTATTAAACATTTCAACATTCATTTAACTTGTAGTATAATTATATTTTCATAATCCGTCATTGTCAATCATAATCCGTCATTTATATTCACAAATAATCACACTAAAAATTGTTGAAAATATATAAAGCAAGTTTTAAAATTGTGCACTATATGCAAATACAACATTGATTTTAGTGCAGAATATAACATATATATCATTAATACTTGCCTAATTACTAATTTTAATATCTTTTCTATTACTAATTTATAATCTAAAATATAGTTCAAATTAACTAATTTTAATTTAGTCACTATCAAATTTGACTGTTTTTGACTGTTTTGAATCTAAATGCATTGTAATTCATAATTCATCATGCTAGAATATGTTCATTATGGTACATATTTTATGATTAAAGGGTCAAAAGGTATCATCAATGAGTTTATATTTTGTTATTTCACACCATTTTAAATAATTTATGTACCATCACAGCTACAATACTTTAAGTTAAAAAGGAGGATTTCACATGAAACAGCTTAATTGGGCAACACTCGGCTGCGGTGTAATAGCTAATGAGCTCGCGCATGCTCTCTCCAAGGAAGGACGCACTCTTTATTCAGTTGCCAACAGAACTCATGAAAAGGCCGTAGCTTTTGCACAAAAATATGGCATTTCAAAGGTATATGACAACATTGATGACGTCTTTTATGATCCTGATGTGGATATCATTTACATCTCCACTCCACACAATACTCACATCAATTATCTAAGAAAAGCCCTTTCTAATGGAAAGCATGTACTCTGTGAGAAATCTATTACTTTAAATATCGCAGAGCTCGATGAAGCCGTCTCACTGGCCAAAGAAAATAACGTTATTCTTGCTGAAGCCATGACTATATATCATATGCCTGTTTATAAAAAGCTAAACGAAATAATTGCAAGTGGACAACTCGGCAGGCTAAATTTAATTCAGGTCAATTTTGGAAGCTACAAGGATTACAATATGACAAACCGATTTTTCAGTCGTAAGCTTGCTGGAGGAGCATTGCTTGATATTGGAGTTTACTCACTTTCTCTTATCCGCTGGTTCTTCAAGGAAACACCAACACAAGTATCGTCACAGGTTAAATATGCACCAACCGGTGTTGATGAACAGGCAGGTATTCTGCTTATGAATGATGCAGTGGAAATGGCAACTGTCACATTATCTCTACATTCCAAGCAGCCAAAACGCGCTACGCTCTCTTTTGACAAGGCATATGTGGAAATCTTTGAGTATCCAAGAGGAATGCAGGCAACTATTACATATACAGAGGATGGTCATAAAGAAGTAATTGATGCCGGTGATACATCAGATGCACTGTATTACGAAGTACGTGATATGGAAAAAGCTGTAAGCTCAGCATCATCAGATGAAATAGAAACCCTCATGCACTGTCAATATACATATGATGTAATGAAAATTATGTCAGATATAAGAGCTGAATGGGGTATGAAATATCCTGAAGAGGAATAATAATACTACTACAACTATTCAAAAAAGGATAAGAGTTGTTAAAAAAGAGAAATATAATTCTGTTTATCAGGCTTATATTTCTCTTTATTAATTTAGTGTAACATCCTGAAAAATAATTTAGAAAATTAAAAAATAATGAAATGTGTACAACATATATTACGAATATTACATAAATTCACAATATATTTTATTTGCAAATTATATAAAAGAAAGACCACATCATAAACTGATGTAGTCCTTTTGAGAGAGGTGACAGCCGGATTTGAACCGGCGATGACGGTGTTGCAGACCGGGGCCTTACCACTTGGCTATGTCACCATATATTATACTAAAAAACTCCCCGAGTAGGGCTCGAACCTACAACAACTCGGTTAACAGCCGAGTGCTCTACCATTGAGCTATCGAGGATTATTAAGGTTTGTACCTTCAAAACTTCATACAAATCCGATTTGTTTTTCTCCGTTATTAACCAGATTAAGCCCTCGACCTATTAGTAACAGTCAGCTCCACATGTTGCCATGCTTCCACCTCTGCCCTATCTACCTTGTAGTCTTCAAGGGGTCTTACTCCCGAAGGAGGGATATCTCATCTTGAGGGGGGCTTCACGCTTAGATGCCTTCAGCGTTTATCCCTTCCAGACTTGGCTACTCTGCCATGCCGTTGGTCGACAACAGATACACCAGTGGTCCGTCCATCCCGGTCCTCTCGTACTAAGGACAGCTCCTCTCAAATATCCTCCGCCCGCGCCGGATAGGGACCGAACTGTCTCACGACGTTCTGAACCCAGCTCGCGTACCGCTTTAATGGGCGAACAGCCCAACCCTTGGGACCTGCTACAGCCCCAGGATGCGATGAGCCGACATCGAGGTGCCAAACCACTCCGTCGATGTGAACTCTTGGGAGTGATAAGCCTGTTATCCCCAGGGTAGCTTTTATCCGTTGAGCGATGGCAATCCCACTTTATACCACCGGATCACTAAGTCCTACTTTCGTACCTGCTCCACCCGTCGGTGTCGCAGTCAAGCTCCCTTCTGCCTTTGCACTCTTCAAATGGTTTCCAACCATTCTGAGGGAACCTTTGAGCGCCTCCGATACCCTTTCGGAGGCGACCGCCCCAGTCAAACTCCCCGCCTGACATTGTCCCATTGCCAGTTCATGGCAACTGGTTAGAAACCCAGTACTACAGGGGTGGTATCCCAACAGCGACTCCGGACAGACTGGCGTCCATCCTTCTCCGTCTCCCACCTATCCTGTACATGCAGTACCGAATCCCAGTATCAAACTGGAGTAAAGCTCCATGGGGTCT
>NC_012781.1:0-10000 GCF_000020605.1 Agathobacter rectalis ATCC 33656 | reverse complement strand
CTATTGGCAGTTCTTCTTTACGGTCCAGCGCCTCTATCATTCTTTTGTGTGCAGCATCTCTTGCCACATACATTTCACCTGTTATGTATACATAGTCTCCTGATCTCAGGTCTTTTGTTATTTTCTGTGTGATTGGAGTTGTTATATGTTTTTCCATTTTTTTCTCCTGATTCTTTTATTTTTACTGTATTTTTATTTTTCCAGCATAATATAACCTGTAACAATTATAGCTTTTTAATTACACTTCACATTTCACTATTTCACTATAGCTGTAACAATTAAAATTGCCACTTTCTTTCTTCTTCTATGCAGTAATTCTTTACAATTCCTTCACTACATGGCGGTTTACATGACAGCAAATATTTACCGCAACCGGCAATCCTGCAATGTGGGTTGGATATGTGTTTATGTTTACTGCGAGGGCAGTAGTGCTTCCGCCGAGTCCTCCGGGCCCTATACCCAGATTATTAATTTTTTCAAGCATCTCTTTTTCAAGCTCTGCCACATACTCTATGTCTGAATGTGTGCCTGCTTCTCTTGTCAGCGCTTTTTTTGCCATTATTGCGCATTTTTCAAAGGTTCCACCGACTCCGACTCCGACAACCATAGGAGGACATGCGTTTGGCCCTGCATCTGAAACTGCTGTCAGAATCGCATTTTTTACTCCCTCTATACCATCTGCCGGCTTTAACATAAATACACGACTCATGTTTTCGCTTCCAAAACCCTTTGGTGCAAAGGTTATTTTGACCTTGTCGCCGGAAACTATTGAGTAATGGATGACTGCAGGTGTGTTGTCCTTTGTATTTTCCCTGATGAGCGGATCCTTTACCACTGATTTTCTCAGATAGCCGTCTGTGTAGCCCTGTCTGACTCCTTCATTTATGGCATCCTCCAATACGCCTCCCGTAAAATGGACATCCTGGCCTATTTCTATGAAAAAAACTGCCATTCCGGTATCCTGACATATCGGTATCATATCCTCGCCTGCTATTTTTAAGTTTTCCTGTAGCTGGTTTAATATTTTTTTACCTAAAGGTGATTCTTCATTTGCTGTTGCAGCTTTAAGTGCCTTGTCCATGTCCGGCGAAAGAAAATGATTTGCCTGTATGCACATTTCCTTTATTGCAGCTGTTATTTCTGAAACGTTTATTTCCCTGATCATTTCTTTTCCTCTCTTTTTATTCTCTGTATTTTAAATTCCGGCACCTTTTATCCACAATTCAATATTATTTTTTGTGTTTTTGTGGATAAACATATTTATTTTTCCGTATTATGTTTATTTATTACTTTCAAAGTCTCTGAAAACGCAAATATGATGCATAGTGCTTGCATGTAAACATTTTTTCGCAATAAGGCTCGAATAGTATCACCACATTCGCAAAAAGCAGGATCTTATGACCCTGCTTTTATGAATTTAGTTATGCTTCTGTGTTATTTTCGATAGCTTCAGCATGTGAATTATTATTCTCTGCTGAGTCTTCGTCACTATTTTCTGATTCGTCATTCTCTTCCTTAGCTTCCTCAGGTGGCATGAGAGTCTTATCCTCTACTACCTTTGCGATGCTGGCTACGCTCACTCCTTCTTTCAGGTTGATGAGCTTGACACCTGTTGTGATTCGTCCAAGCACTGTTACATCACTTACCTGGATTCTGATGATAATTCCCTCTGTTGTGATGAGCATGAGCTCATCATCGTTTTCAACTGATTTGACTCCTACGAGATTGCCTGATTTTTCTGTAATCTTGTAGCATTTTACTCCCTTACCGCCACGGTTTTGTGTGGTAAATTCGTCAATTCGTGTACGTTTTCCAAGGCCGTTTGATGATACTAAAAGCACTGCCTCACCCATTGATGCGGTCTGCATTGCGATTATTACATCATTTGGTGCAAGATTCATTCCGATAACACCCATGGTTGTACGGCCTGTTGAGCGCACATCTGTCTCCTTGAATCTGATACACTGTCCGAATTTGGTGAAGAGCAAAATATCCTCTGAATTGTCTGTGACCTTGACCTCTATGAGTTTGTCGTCCTCGCGCAGATTGATTGCTGCAAGTCCGTTCTTTCGGATATTCTCATAATCCTTTATCGGGGTTTTCTTGACTATTCCGTTTCTTGTAGCCATGAACAGATACTTGTCATCCTCGTATTCTTTGATTGGAATCATGGCTGTTATTTTCTCGTCAGGCTGAAGAGGTATGAGATTGATGATGGCTGTGCCTCTTGATGTACGGCTTGCCTCAGGTATCTCATATGCCTTGATTCTGTATACTCTTCCTGTATTTGTGAAAAACATCAGGTAGTGGTGTGATGTGGTCATGAGCATCTCGACGATATAATCATCCTCGATTGTCTCCATTCCCTTTATTCCCTTGCCACCGCGGTGCTGAGCCTTGAAATTATCAGTGCTCATGCGCTTTATGTAGCCTACCTTTGTCATTGTTATGACTGTATTTGTCTCAGGAATGAGATCCTCCATCGACATATCATACTCGTCATAGCCTATCTCTGTCTTTCTGTCGTCGCCGTATTTATCTGCAATTGCGATGATTTCCTCCCTGATTACTCCAAGAAGCTTTTTCTCATCGGCAAGAATAGCCTTTAACTGCGCAATCTGAGCCATGAGCTCCTTATACTCAGCCTCGAGCTTTTCTCTTTCCAGACCTGTCAGAGCCCTAAGACGCATATCAACAATTGCCTGTGACTGCTCATCTGTCAGGCCAAATCTCTCCATCAATCTGGTCTTTGCCTGTTGTGTGGTCTGGCTTGAGCGGATAATACTTATTACCTCGTCTATGTTGTCCTGGGCAATAATGAGACCCTCTACAATATGTGCCCTGGCCTCTGCCTTGTCTAGATCAAACTTTGTACGTCTGGTCACTACATCCTTCTGATGGATGAGATAGTAATTGAGCAGATCGTATAGATTTAATACCTTTGGCTCTCCGTTTACGAGTGCAAGGTTTATCACTCCAAACGTATCCTGGAGCTGTGTATGCTTGAAAAGCAGATTTAAAACTACACTCGGGTTCACATCACGGCGGAGCTCTACCACGATTCTCATTCCCTCACGGCTTGTCTCGTCGCGGAGGTCTGTTATTCCATCTATCTTTTTGTCCTTATGAAGCTCAGCTATTTTCTCAATAAGACGAGCTTTGTTTACGTTGTATGGCAGCTCTGTCACTACAATTCTGTTTTTGCCGTTTTCCATAGGCTCGATATTGGTGACAGCACGGACTCTTATTTTGCCGCGGCCTGTTCTGTAAGCCTCTTTGATGCCACTTGTTCCGAGAATTATGCCGCCTGTAGGGAAATCCGGTCCCTTTACCACATCGATAAGCTCATCAATTGTGGTTTCTTTGTCCTCGATATCGTTGTCGATAAGGCGCACTACGGCATTTACCACTTCACGCAGATTGTGAGGTGGGATATTGGTTGCCATACCTACCGCGATTCCTGTGGTTCCGTTTACTAAAAGGTTCGGATATCTTGATGGGAGCACTGTCGGCTCTTTTTCTGTCTCATCAAAGTTTGGCTCAAAATCTACTGTATTTTTGCCGATATCCTTGATTAATTCAAGAGAAATCTTTGAGAGTCTTGCCTCTGTGTATCGCATGGCGGCGGCTCCGTCTCCATCGACTGAACCAAAGTTTCCATGACCGTCCACGAGTGTGTATCTCATAGACCAGTCCTGTGCCATATTTACGAGTGCTCCATAGATTGAGCTGTCTCCGTGTGGATGGTATTTACCCATTGTATCACCGACAATACGCGCACATTTTCTGTGTGGCTTGTCAGGTGTATTTCCGAGCTCGACCATAGAGTAGAGTACTCGCCTCTGAACAGGCTTTAATCCGTCCCTGACATCAGGGAGGGCACGGCTTGCAATAACGCTCATCGCGTAATCTATGTAGGAGCTCTCCATTGTTTTTTTCAAATCGACCTGCTGTATCTGGTCAAAAATTTTGTCGTCCACTTAAATTACTCCTCCCTGCTAGATGTCAAGATTTGTTACATACTTGGCATTAGCTTCAATAAATTCTTTTCTTGGCTCTACCTTATCACCCATCAGTGTGGTAAATGTCACATCAAGCTCAGATGAATTTTCTCCGTCTATCATGACCTGTTTCAAAATTCTGTGGTCAGGATCCATTGTTGTCTCCCAGAGCTGATCAGCATCCATCTCGCCAAGTCCCTTGTATCGCTGGATCTTGTTATTATTGTCACGGCCTATGTCATTTAAAATCTGCTTGAGCTCGTCATCATCGTAGGCATACCATACACCCTTGTTTTTCTCCACCTTGTAAAGTGGCGGTGTAGCCAGGTATACATGTCCCTCCTTGATCAGATCAGGCATGAATCTGTAGAGGAAGGTGAGCATGAGAGTAGCGATGTGAGCACCATCTACATCGGCATCTGTCATGATGATTATCTTGTCATAACGCAGCTTTGTTATATCAAAATCCTCATGGATTCCTGTTCCGAATGCTGTAATCATGGCTCTGATTTCTGCATTGTCATATATACGGTCAAGTCTTGCCTTTTCAACATTCAGTATCTTGCCTCGCAGAGGTAAAATTGCCTGTGTAGCACGGCTCCTTGCTGTCTTTGCAGAACCGCCGGCTGAATCTCCCTCGACTATGAAAATTTCACAGTTTTTAGGATCCTTGTCTGAGCAGTCAGCCAGCTTGCCCGGCAGAGTACCTCCATCGAGAGAGGTCTTTCTTCTGGTCAGGTCTCTTGCTTTTCTTGCGGCCTCTCTGGCTCTTTGTGCTAAAAGTGATTTCTCACAGATATTTTTGGCTACATCAGGATTCTGCTCGAGGAAATATGTGAGTTTTTCCGATACAACAGCATCTACGGCTCCTCTGGCCTCACTGTTTCCAAGCTTCTGCTTTGTCTGTCCCTCGAACTGAGGCTCCTCAATCTTGATACTGATGATTGCAGTAAGTCCCTCACGGATATCATCACCTGTCAGGGCCGGATCTGAATCCTTAAGTATCTTTTTCTCACGCGCATAGGCATTGAAGGTCTTTGTCAAGGCATTTCTAAAGCCTGCGAGATGAGTACCTCCCTCAGGTGTGATTACATTGTTTACAAAGCTGAAGGTTGAATCATTAAACGAATCATTGTGCTGCAATGCAACCTCAACATAAACACCATTTTGTGTTCCCTCGCAGTAGATGACCTCATCATAGAGAGCCTCCTTGCCACGGTTAAGATACTCTACAAATTCCTTGATTCCGCCCTCATAGTGGAATACATGATTGTGATGGCTATTCTCACGCACATCCTTTAAAGTAATCTTAAGTCCTTTTGTGAGGAAGGCTGTCTCTCTGAGACGCTGCTTTAAGGTATCGTAGTCATACACTGTCTCCTCAAAAATCTCCGGATCCGGCAGAAAATGCACCTTTGTACCATGAAGCGACTCGTCACACTGTCCAACAATCTTTACTGTATCGTCTGTTTTGCCACGCTTGTAGCTTTGTCTGTAAATATTTCCGTCCTTGTAGACCTCAACTGTCAGCCATGTGGAAAGAGCATTTACTACAGATGCACCAACTCCGTGCAGACCGCCTGATACCTTATAGCCTCCACCGCCGAATTTACCACCTGCGTGAAGCACTGTAAAAACGACCTCAAGTGCTGATTTTTTTGCTTTATGATTGGTTCCGACCGGGATTCCTCGTCCATCATCCTGTACTGTTATGGAATTGTCTTCCTCGATTGTGACCTCGATATTTTTGCAATAACCGGCTAAGGCCTCATCAACTGCATTGTCCACTATCTCGTAAACCAGATGATGAAGTCCTCTCGAAGACGTACTGCCGATATACATACCCGGTCTTTTTCTGACCGCCTCAAGACCCTCAAGTATCTGAATCTGGTCAGCTCCGTATTCCTGATTGTTCTGCTGTATTTCTTTACTCATCAATAACCTCCACCTGGCCCTTCACGACATGAAAGACCTTGTCCACCTGAAATCTATTTTTTACAAATTCATCAAGTCCCGTACAAGTGATAATGGTCTGTGTATCACTTAAGCTGTTGAGCAGATAGTTCTGCCTGTTGCCATCCAGCTCTGAAAGCACATCATCCAGTAAAAGCACGGGAGTGCTGTTTATATTTTTCTTTACAAGACTAATCTCAGAAAGCTTGAGTGAGAGAGCAGATGTCCTCTGCTGACCCTGCGAGCCGTATTTTCTGATATCCACACCGTCCACTGAAAAAAGCATATCATCCCTGTGCGGTCCAACGGTTGTCTGGCACAGCTTCAAATCCCTGCTTCTTGCCTTAAGCAGCTCGTCCTCGAAAAAAATATCATCAATGCTTGGCTCATATTTGAGTATAAGCTTCTCCCTGCCTCCTGAAATATTGCTGTGAATGTCCTGTATTATCTCATTTAGCTCATTAACAAACTCGCGCCTCTTTTTTATAACATGCCTGCCATACTCGAGAAGCTGCATATCCCACACCTGAAGTGTATCAATCAAATCAGGTCTGTAAGCTATATCCTTTAACAGTCTGTTTCTCTGAACTAATGTCTTATTATACTTACTCAGGTTAGACAGATATATTTTGTCAAGCTGGCAAAGCTCCAAATCTATAAATCTGCGTCTCTCGGCAGGACCGTTTTTGATAATATTGAGATCCTCAGGAGAGAAAAACACAATATTCAAAATACCAAACAGCTCACTCGCTTTTTTGATCGGCATTTTATTGATGGCCACACCCTTTGCACCGTTTTTTCGCAGATGCATGTCAATCCGGTATTCCTTGTCATTTTTTTCAACAATTGTCCTGATATGTGCCTCATCCTCGCCAAACCGGATCATTTCCTTGTCCTTGCTGCCCTTATGGGACTTTGTAGTGCCGCTCAAATATGCAGCCTCAAGTATATTGGTCTTGCCCTGGGCATTATCGCCGTAGATTATGTTGGTTTCAGTGTCAAAGCTGATATCCAGTTTTTCGTAATTTCTGAAATTACTCAGTTGGATTGACTTAATAATCATTATTTAACAACCTTAACTGTTTCGCCGTCATATGAGAAAACATCTCCGTCGTGAAGCTTTTTTCCTCTCTGAAGCTCAGTCTCACCGTTTACAGTCACCTGACCGTCCTGAATAACAATTTTTGCCTCAACTCCCGAGCTCACAAGGTCGGCCTTTTTAAGAGCCTGTCCCAGCTTAATGAACTCATCCTGTTCTCTTATAGAAATCTGTTTCATAAAATCTCCTAGTTTGCTGCTGTATTAAAATTTACCGGAAGAATGAGGTAAATAAACTTGCCCTCATCATCCTTAATGAAGCATGGTGCCTTTGGATTGACCATGTATAAATTAACCTCCTCCTCATCGATAACACGAAGTGCATCTATGAAGAACTTAGGATTAAAGCCTATCATAATATCTTTTCCATCTTTGTCGATATCGATGTCCTCATTCATGGAACCGATAAATGAATTGATGCGAAGCTCCATATTGCCATCTGTGATATTCATGATAATAGGCTTCTTATCTCCCTCCTTGACAAGAAGAGTAGCACGATCTATACAGTCAAGAAGCTCACGCTTATTGATGCGAACCTTAGTGTCGTAGTCAGATGAAAGCATCTGGTCAATCTTGAAATACTCACCCTCGATAAGACGTGAAACAACAGTAGTATTTTCAAATTCAAAAACAATATGATTGTTAGTGATATAGATAACCACATCCTCATCCGCTGAACCCGGAATAATCTTGCTTATTTCCTGCAGAGTCTTGCCGGGAACAACAACCTTCTTGCTGTCATAGTGATTTTTCATCTCGATATATCTGATAGATATTCTGTGTCCGTCAAGAGAAACAACTCGAAGCTTATTCTCCTCAATCTCAAAAAGCTCACCTGTCATCAGTTTATTGTTGTCATTGTCGGCAATTGAGAAAATTGTCTGTCTGATAACCTCTTTAAGGGTAAATTGTGAAAGGACAATAGACTCATTTCTCTCAACATATGGTATGTAAGAAAAATCATCACCTGATTTTCCGATGATATTGAACTTGGCCTTTTCACATGATATGACGGTCTTGAAGGAAGCATCTGTCTCAATTGTTACATCATTGTCAGGAAGCTTTCTCACTATTTCTGAAAAAATCTTGGCATCAAGAGCGATAATTCCTCTCTCTTCGATAGTTCCGTCTATTATTGTTTCGATTCCAAGCTCCATATCGTTAGCCATAAGCTTAATCTCGTTTGCGGATGCATCAATAAGTATGCACTCGAGAATTGCCATTGTAGTACGTGTAGGTACTGCCTTCGATACGATATTAACACCTTTCAGTAAATTTGCTTTTGAACAAATAAGTTTCATTTAGAAAAACTCCTTCCTGCGCGTATATATAAATATTTAAAAGATATTCGTAATATTATTCTTAGGGGCTGTTAAAAAGTTCAAAACCCCTTCAAAGCCTTTAAAGACAAGCTTTAAGCGGCTTGATAACTTGATTAAAAGCCTGTTGAAGTAAAAATGATAAAAATGGATAACTTTTTATTCACTTTCCTTCAACCTGTCATTAACATGCTCATGTGGAAATAAAAGCAAGGTTATAACCAAATTATTAACATGCAAATGAGAACATATATAAATAGGTAGAAACTAATTTGGATTAATCTTTTTCTTGATAGTTTCTATGAGAGTACGTGTACTGTCATTCTCCTCGTAATCCTTGGTGACCTTCTTGATGCCGTGGATGATAGTAGAGTGGTCTCTGCCGCCCAAAAGCTGGCCGATTACATCAAGTGAATCAGAGGTCATGGTCTTGCAGAGGTACATGGCAATCTGCCTTGGGCGTGCAATCTCGCTGCTTCTGGTCTTTGAAATCATCTGGTCTACAGAGATGTGGAAATGCTCTGAAACGACCTCGATGATGAGCTGTGCAGTGATTTCCCTTGGCTTGTCCGGCGTGATGATATTGGAAAGCTCCCTCTCAGCGATATCCATAGTGATGTGAGTATGCTCGAGATTGTGGAAGGCTAAAAGCTTGTTTAAGGCTCCCTCAAGCTCACGGATGTTGGAGCTGATGTTTGAAGCAATGTAGTTTAAAATATCATCATCTATATCAAAATTGTCAGTTTCAGCTTTCTTACGGAGGATAGCCATCCTCGTCTCATAGTCAGGAGTACCGATATCAGCCATCAGTCCCCATTCGAAACGTGAGCGGATACGCTCCTCTAGAGTCTCCATCTCCTTAGGCGGCTTATCAGAGGTAAGGATAATCTGCTTGCCCTGTGTCTGCAGTGTGTTGAAGGTGTGGAAAAACTCCTCCTGAGTACTTTCCTTTCCTATGATGAACTGGATATCATCAATCATGAGCACATCTACAGTCCTGTATTTGTCACGGAACTTTGTCATGGCAGAAGAATTACCGTTACGGATAGATTCGATAACCTCGTTGGTAAACTCTTCAGAAGTAACGTAAAGCACCTTGGTATCAGGATTCTGGTCAATGATGAAATGACCTATTGAATGCATAAGATGAGTCTTGCCAAGTCCCGGACCACCATATATATATAGCGGATTGTATGCTTCACCCGGGCTTTCTGCCACTGCAAGAGAAGCAGAATGGGCAAACCTGTTATTATTACCTACGACAAAGGTGTCAAATGTATAGTTAGGGTTTAAGTTTGAGTGATCCCCCTTTACAGGAGTCTGTTGCTCAAGCTGAGGGGTATCGTTGTTTTTAAACTTAAGGCTCTGAGCCTGATCCGGTAAAATAAACTGGATATCATACTCGATACCTGTCACCTCACCTATAGCTACCTTAAGAGGAAGATAATATTTTTTGTTGATATAGCTGAGCCCCATCTGCTCAGACGGAACGAGAATATACAGTGTATTGCCGTCTATGGCGAACACCTCAAGTGGTTTTATCCACGTATTAAATGAAACGTCTGTCAGACCATGCTCTTCCTTGACCATCTGTAGTATTTCATTCCACTTTTCCATTACTTTATCCAT